>JANNBI010000418.1:0-6283 GCA_031385345.1 Paracoccaceae bacterium
GGGTTCCGCCCGACCCGGGCATCGCGCGCCTTGACCGAGAACGCCCCGAAGCCCCGAAGTTCCACCCGGTCGCCCCGCGACAGGGCCTCGATGATTTCCTCGAAGACAGTGTTCAGGATGCGTTCGACATGCCGCTGGGTCAGATGCGGGTTCGCGTCGGCAATCTTCTGGATCAGTTCGGATCGGATCATGCGGCAGTCCCCCTGGCGGCCGGTGCAAAGTTCCCTGCACCCTTTTTTGTCATTAACGCAGGACTATAGGGACTCTTTTCCAGCGCACAAACAGGAAAGACGAAGGGAACCTTGACGGTTCCCGACAAAAGCAAGGGTCCGCGCTAGGTGCGCGGACCCTTTCGTTTCAACCGGCAGTGCAGGTCAGTTCTTGTCGGCCTTCAGCGCCGCACCCAGGATGTCGCCCAGCGACGCGCCCGAATCGGACGAGCCGTATTGTTCGACCGCCTCTTTCTCTTCGGCGATCTCGCGCGCCTTGATCGACAGACCCAGTCGGCGGGTCTTGGGGTCGATGTTGGTCACCCGCACGTCGATCTTGTCGCCCACCCCGAAACGCTCGGGACGCTGGTCACCCCGGTCGCGGGACAGGTCGGAACGGCGGATGAACGACTTGGCACCGTTATACTCCACCTCGACGCCACCCTCTTCGATGGCGGTCACGATGACGGTGATGATGCCGCCCCGTTTGACGCCATCCACCGCGTCGGTAAAGGTGTCATCGCCCAGGGCCTTGACCGAAAGCGAAATGCGATCCTTTTCCACATCCACCTCGGTGACGGCGGCCTTGACCGTATCGCCCTTGCGGTAGTTCTGGATGGCTTCTTCGCCGCGCTGGTCCCACGAAAGGTCGGACAGGTGGACCATGCCGTCGATGTCGTTGTCGAGGCCGACGAACAGACCGAATTCGGTGATGTTCTTGACCTCGCCCTCGATCGACGACCCGACCGGGTGGGTTTCCGCAAAAACCTCCCACGGGTTGCGCTGCGTCTGTTTCAGACCCAGCGAAACGCGACGCTTGGCGCTGTCGATCTCCAGTACCATCACGTCGACCTCTTGCGAGGTGGAGACGATCTTGCCGGGGTGAACGTTCTTCTTGGTCCAGGACATTTCGCTGACGTGAACCAGGCCCTCGACCCCCGCTTCCAGCTCCACGAAGGCGCCGTAATCGGTGATGTTGGTGACGCGGCCCTTGTGCACGGTTCCCAGAGCATACAGCTTTTCAACCGCATCCCATGGATCCGACTGCAATTGCTTCATGCCCAGCGAAATGCGGTGGGTCTCTTTGTTGATCTTGATGACCTGAACCTTGACGGTCTCGCCAATCGCCAGAATCTCCGACGGATGGTTGATGCGACGCCAAGCCATGTCGGTGACGTGCAACAGACCGTCCACGCCGCCCAGATCCACAAACGCGCCGTATTCGGTGATGTTCTTCACAACGCCATCGACCGTTTGGCCTTCGGTTAGATTCCCGATAACCTCGGCACGCTGCTCGGCCCGCGATTCTTCAAGGATCGCGCGACGCGAGACAACGATGTTGCCCCGGCGACGGTCCATTTTCAGAATCTGGAACGGCTGCTTCATGCCCATCAACGGGCCGGCATCGCGCACCGGGCGCACGTCAACCTGGCTGCCGGGAAGGAAGGCAACAGCGCCGCCCAGATCCACGGTAAAGCCGCCTTTGACACGGCCAAAGATCGCGCCATCGACGCGGGTCTCGGACGCATAGGCCTTTTCAAGACGGTCCCAGGCTTCTTCGCGGCGGGCCTTCTCACGGCTGATCTGGGCTTCACCGCGGGCATTTTCCACGCGGTCCAGATAGACCTCGACGGTGTCACCGACTTTGATGTCGGGCGCTTGCTCGCCGGGGTTCGCAAATTCTTTCAGGTCAACGCGGCCTTCCATCTTGTAGCCGACGTCGATAATGGCTTGGCCCGCTTCAATGGCGATCACCAAACCTTTGACAACCGTTCCCTCTTCGGGGGTGTCAATTTCAAAGCTTTCCTTCAGAAGCGCTTCGAATTCGTCCATAGCTTTCGAGTTCATACATAGTCCTTTTCATCGTCATGTCGCTGGCCACGCGGTTGGCTCCGCCGGTCTTGCGCCAGACCAAAGACGGGCCGGTCGATCCCGGCCCCTGTTGACGCTGGCGCGTGATAGTCCCGTACCCCCCATTTTGCAAGCGCCGAATCCACGCGCGGCCGCCACCGGCACCAGTCTGCAATCCCCCAAAACCCGCCACATCACCCCCCCGCTCTGCGCCGGTAAACCCGTCCCCGCACCCCTGCTCCCCGCCATTCCCCCCTGAACCGGAACCCGTCCCATCGCCCCCCTTGACACACCTACCCCACCGGCTAACCATCCCACTCAATACCTCCAGCCCGAAAGTACCCCCCCATGTCCGACACCACTCTTGCCCGCATCGGCTGGGCCCTCTCCGGCCTTTTTGCCCTGTTCATGCTGGGCGCTTCGGTCGCGCCCAAACTTCTGGGCCTTGCCGTGGCCGCCGACACCATGACCGCCCTTGGCTGGCCCGACGCCCCGATCCTGCTGATCGGCGTGCTAGAGCTGATCTGTACCCTGTTGTACCTTTACCCGCCGACCGCCACCCTTGGCGCGGCCCTGATGATGGCCATCCTTGGCGGGGCGATCACCACGCAACTGCGCGCCGGATCCCCATTGGCCAGCCATACCCTGTTCGGCATCTATCTGGGTGTTGCCATGTGGGGCGGGCTGATCCTGCGCGATCCGCGCGTGCGCCGGGTGTTCCCCCTGACGCGCTGAACCGCGACCCGCTAAACCCTGACGCACAGGGTCAAAAACGGCAAAGGGCGGCCCCGCAGGACCGCCCCCCAAACCCGTGAAATCCGCGAAGCCTGTGAAAATCAGGCGATTTCGGTGATCAGATCGGCCCGTGCGCGGCGCACTTTGGGCAGACCGGCCAGCCAGTCCCCCTCTGCCGCGCGGTAGCCCAGCGGCATCAGCGTGACCGACCGCAACCCCTTGGCGCGCAGGCCCAGAATCTCATCGACCTGCGCCGGATCAAAGCCTTCCATCGGGGTCGCGTCCACGCCTTCAAACGCCGCCGCCGTCAGCCCGATGCCAAAGGCGATATAGGCCTGCCGCGCGGCATGTTCAAAATTCACCTGCGGATCGCGCGGCAGATAGCTGGCCTTCAGCCCGTCGTAATAGCCGGTCAGCGCCTCGGTCACGCCGCCACGCGCGGCCCCCACTTCGGACAGAACACCGTCCAGCCGCTCCTCGGTATAATTGTCCCAAGCCGCGAAAACCAACAAATGGCTGCCGTCGGTGATCTGCGCCTGCCCAAAGGCCGCCGCTTTCAGCTTTTCGCGCAGGGCCTTGTTGGTGACCACGATCACCTCGAACGGCTGCAACCCGCTTGATGTCGGGGCCAGCCGCACCGCGTCCAAAATCCGCTCCACCTTGTCGGCAGGCACGGCTTTGGCCGGGTCCATCTTTTTCGTCGCATAGCGCCATGTCAGTTTTTCGGTCAGCATCTGTATGTCTTTCTTGGATGGTATTATTTCGATACCAGGCTATATAGGGTACTGGAAAGCCGAGGCAAGAAGGCACATTTTCCATACCGGTATCGCAAACCATACCACCCCAAAGGACCGCGCCATGCCCCCCGAACCGTCAGACCACAGCCCCGCCGCCTGCTCCAAGATCAGCGCCGTCCTGTCGCGGGTCGGGGATCGCTGGTCCACGCTGATCATCTACCGCCTTAGCCACGGCACCACCCGCTTTAACGCCCTGAAACGAGAGTTGGGGATTTCGCAGCGCATGCTCTCGCTGACCCTGCGCGATCTGGAACGCGACGGCCTGATTTCCCGCCACGCCTATGCCAGCGTGCCGCTCAAGGTCGAATATGCCCTGACCCCGCTGGGCGAAAGCCTGCGAGAGCCGATCCGCCTGATCGGGGCCTGGGCGCTGGAGAATCTGGCCACCATCGACGCCGCGCGCGCCAGGTTTGACGCCGCGCAGGGTGGCGATCTGGCCATCGCGGCAGAATAGGCGCGCGAAGCCGCTGTGTCGGACCAATTCCGCCGACAAAGCCTGCTTGCCAAATTTGATTTCAATCGAAGTTGGCCGCGCCTGCCTGCCCCCGGGCAGGCGCGTTTCCGCGCCAACCCCAGACAGGCGCGGCCAAATTCCTGAAACCGTCGGCCCGCGGAACACCCATTGCCCAACGCCTTTCGGCTTTTGGTCAATCGAACCGAAAAACGCTCTCCTAGAGCGTTTTCAGATCGGTTCTCCCGTCACCCCCGCCCCAACACCCCCCGCACCACCGCCAAAGCCTGCGCCACCGCCGCCTCAACGCTCATCCCAGAGGTGTCGATCACTACCGCCCCCTCCGCCGCGCGCAACGGCGCTTCCGCCCGGCCCATGTCGCGCGCATCGCGCTCGATCACCTCGGCCAAGACCTCCGCCTCGGCCCCCCCGACCTCCAGCCAGCGCCGATGCGCCCGCACCTGCGGGTTGGCGGTGACGTAAATCTTCACCTCCGCCTCGGGGCAGATCACCGTGCCAATGTCGCGCCCGTCCAGAACCGCGCCCCCCGGCGCTCGGGCAAAGCGCCGCTGAAACGCCACCAGCGCCGCGCGCACCGCCGGGATCACCGCCACCCGGCTCGCCGCCTGCCCTGCCGCCATGCTGCGCAGATCGTCCCGCGTCAGATCCTCTGGCCGCAACCCCCGCGCCACCACTGCCGGGTCCAGCCCCAACGCCTGCGCCTTCACCCCCACCGCCCGGTACAGCACCCCTGTGTCCAGATGCGCAAACCCGAACTCCGCCGCGACCGCGCGCGAAATCGTGCCCTTGCCGGCCGCTGCCGGCCCGTCAATCGCAACGGTAAAGATCATGCGCCCCCCCTTGCCAACCCATCCCCAACAGGGCCCGGCCCGCAAATATCAGATCAGCTGCGCCCCCAGACCATTCATCAGCCCCTCAAAAATCGGGAAAGACGTCACGATCGGGCTGGCATCATCGACCGAGATTGCCGCCTTGCTCGCCATCCCCGCCACCAGAAACGACATCGCGATGCGGTGGTCCAGATGCACGGCGCAGGTCGCCCCCCCCGGCATCCCGCCCGGCCCCATGCCATGCACGATCAGCGTATCCTCATCCTCTTCCACCCGCACACCGCAGGCTTCCAGCCCCCGCGCCATCGCGTCGATTCGGTCGCTTTCCTTCACGCGCAATTCCTTGACGCCGCGCATCACCGTGCGCCCGGTCGCAAACGAGGCCACCACCGACAGCACCGGATATTCGTCGATCATCGACGGTGCGCGCTCTGGCGGCACCTCGATACCCTTCATATTGCCGCTGAACCGCACCCGCAAATCGGCCACCGGCTCACCGCCCTCGCTCCGCGGGTTCAGAAATTCAATCTCCGCCCCCATCTCGACCAGAGTCAGGTAAATCCCGTTGCGCGTCAGGTTCTGACTGACCCCCGGGACCATCACATCGGATCCTTCAACGATCAGCGCCGCGCAAACCGGAAACGCGGCCGAGGACGGATCGCGCGGCACGGCCACACTTTGCGCCCGCAACTCCGGCCGACCGACCAGCGTGATAACTTGGCCCTCGCGCGTTTTCTCGACGTTCAAAGTCGCCCCGAACCCGACCAGCATCCGCTCCGAATGATCCCGCGTCGGCTCGCGTTCGATCACCACTGTCTCGCCCGGCGCGTTCAGCCCCGCCAGCAGCACCGCCGATTTGACCTGCGCGCTGGCCACCGGCAAGGCATAGCGCACCGCCTTGGGATGGGCCGCCCCCACCACCGTCATCGGCAAGCGGCCCCCCTTGCGGCCGTAAGCCTGCGCCCCGAACAGGCTCAGCGGGTCCGTCACCCGTCCCATCGGCCGCTTGCGCAGACTGGCATCGCCGGTAAAGGTCGCGGTCATCGGCGTGGTGGCCATGGTCCCCATGATCAACCGCACCCCGGTGCCCGAATTGCCACAGTCGATCACATCGGCAGGTTCGGTAAATCCGCCCACGCCCACACCCAGCACCGACCAGTCGCCCAAACCATGCCGGGTGACGGTGGCCCCAAAGGCCCGCATCGCCTTGGCGGTGTCCAGCACATCCTGACCTTCCAGCAGACCCGTCACCCGTGTCTCGCCCAAAGCCATCGCGCCAAAGATCAGCGCCCGGTGCGAGATCGACTTGTCCCCCGGCACCAAAGCCGTCCCTGTCAAAGGCCCCGATTTCCCCGAGGTCATCGGTTTGGCAACATCATGGCCGGACAT
>JANNBI010000488.1:0-1888 GCA_031385345.1 Paracoccaceae bacterium
CCTGAACGACGATGCCGCCCGCGCCGGGTGGCTGTCCTATGTCGGCGGCATGACTCAGGATCAGATCGCGCTGGAACTGGGCGTCAGCCGTCAGCGTGCGCAACGTCTGGTCAGCCGCGCCATGGCCGAGGGGCTGATCCATGTCCGCCTGAACCACAACATCGGCGCCTGTCTGGATCTAGAGGCGGCCCTGACCCGCCGCTTTGGCTTGTCGCGTTGCCGGGTGGCGCCGGGCCTTGGGGCAGGGGCCGACGGTGTGCGCGCCATCGCCCCCGCCGCCGCCGCCGAACTGGAACGCTTCTTGCGGATGGATGAACCCTTGGTCGTGGCGCTGGGCACCGGGCGCGCCATGCGCGGCATGGTGGACGCGATGGAACCGATGGAGGCTGATCAGCACCGTCTGGTGTCTTTGATCGGCAACATCGCCCCCGATGGTTCGGCCAGTTTTTTCGATGTGGTAATGCGCATCGCGGACAAGGTCCGCGCCCCGCATTACCCGATGCCGGTGCCGGTGATCTCGCCCACTCCGGCCGAAAACGCCGCCTTTCATGCCCTGCTGCCGGTGCAAAAAGTTGTGGAACTGGCGCGCAAGGCCGATGTGATTTTCGTCGGTATCGGGCAGATGTCCAACGATGCGCCGCTGTTGAAGGACGGCTTTGTGTCGCGGGGAGAGTTGGACGAAATGCAGGCCGCCGGCGCCGTGGGCGAGGTGGCCGGATGGGTCTTTGATTCGGACGGCAGCTATCTGGATGTTGGCACCAACCGCCGCACCGGCGGCGTCCGGGTAGAGCCGGGTCTGGCCCGCCCCGCTCTGGGCCTGGCCACCGGTGACAGCAAGGTTCCGTCCATCATTGGCGCGTTGAAATCCCGCATTCTCAATGGCTTGATCACGGATGAGCCGACCGCGCGCGCCATCCTCGCCCGCACCGGCTCTGGGCTGTAAGCCGGAAATTACCTCATTAAATCAAGGATATAGGCGGATGCGCCGGGCTGGCCGCCGTCTGCTAAACTATTTAGCACCTTGGGCGATGAACCCTCTTGACGGATGGCCCCCGACTGTGAGCATTTACTCATCAAGCGATAAAATGCTCAATCGCTTCTAGGGAGGAATGCATGAACAAAACTTTGCGCGCGCTGTTTGGCGCGACGGCTTTGCTCACCCTGTCGGGTGTTGCGATGGCCGAAACCACGATCACCGTGGCGACCGTGAACAACGGCGACATGGTGCGTATGCAAGGACTGATGGACGATTTCTATGCCAAGCATCCCGACATCAAAGTCGAATGGGTGACGCTGGAAGAGAACGTCCTGCGCCAGAACGTGACGGCCGATATCGCCACCGGCGGCGGTCAGTATGACGTTGTGACGATCGGCACTTACGAGGTTCCGATCTGGGGCAAGCAGGGCTGGCTGGAAAGCCTGAACGACCTGCCCGCAGATTACGACATCGACGACCTGCTGCCAGCCATCCGTGGCGGCCTGACGGTGGACGGCAATCTTTACGCCTCGCCCTTCTACGGCGAATCGTCCTTCGTGAACTACCGCAAGGATCTGGCCGAAAAGGCTGGCATCACCATCCCGGACGCGCCGACCTGGGACGACATCAAGGCCGCTGCTGCCGCGATGACCGACACCGAGGCTGGCATCTACGGCATCTGCCTGCGTGGCAAGGCCGGCTGGGGCGAGAACATGGCCTTCCTGACCACCATGGCGAACAGCTATGGCGCGCGCTGGTTCGACGAAAACTGGGTTCCCCAGTTCGACCAGCCGGAATGGAAAGCCGTCATGACCGACTACGTCGACATGCTGACCAAATACGGCCCGCCCGGCGCGTCGAACAACGGCTACAACGAAAACCTGACGCTGTCCTTGCAGGGCAAATGCGCCA
>JANNBI010000518.1:0-9319 GCA_031385345.1 Paracoccaceae bacterium
TCCGGCGGGCGCGGCGTCGGGTCCTAGGATGATTTTGCGATTATCGAGGCGCTGGCCGACAAGCTGGGCGCTGCGGTCGGCGCATCCCGCGCGGCTGTCGACTCGGGCTATGCCCCGAACGACTGGCAAGTGGGCCAGACCGGCAAGGTCGTCGCTCCGCAACTGTATGTAGCGGTCGGGATTTCCGGCGCGATCCAGCATCTGGCGGGCATGAAAGACAGCAAGGTGATCGTGGCGATCAACAAAGACGAAGAAGCCCCGATCTTTCAGGTGGCCGACTATGGCCTTGTGGCCGATCTGTTCACCGCCGTGCCAGAGTTGATTGCGAAACTGTAACCGCGACGCGAAACACGTTTCGACCAGACGTTCAGCAAAACATGGGGCGCCCTGCCGGGGCGCCCCATTGCGTTACATCATCTGCTCCAGCAGGTCGGACAGCCTGTCGGCAACATCGCGGTGAAAGCCTTGTCCGGGCAAGGCGCGGGCGGCAAGCTGTTCCATCTCGGGGCAGATGCGACCTGCGGCACCTTCTTGCCGGGCCTCCGCCGAAGGTGACACCTCGACGTAGTCGGTGAAATGCGGACGCAGGGCCGCGATCATCTGGGCATCGACCAGCAGCGGATCAGATTGCAGATCCAGACTGGGCCGCAAGGGGGGCGGGCCATCGGCCATCCACAACAAGATCCGCCGCTTTGGCAGACGGTCCGCCAGCAGCTTCATCCGGCCCACCCAGGCCTGCCGCAGCTCTGCCGCCACCATGGCAAACCGGTCACGCGACGAGGATTGTAGCACGGTCAACATGTGTCGGGTAAAGGCAAACTCGGTGAAATCAACATTGCGGTAAACCGATTGCAACAGCGGCGTGGCCCCCAGAAACCGATCATTACGGCGTGGATGCACCGTGTAAAACCGGTTGGAGATGTTCTGCGCCCCCATCACCTGCACCACCACCACCTCGGCCCGGGCAGCGATGCGGGTGATGGGTTCTTCGTTCAGATAGACATCCACCCCGGCATTGACGCAGGCCAGATTGACCACGTTCAACCCCAGCCGCCCCTGAACAAGGTCGGGAAAGGGGCGCTGCACATATTTGCCATAGGATTCGGTTGCCCCCAGAACGGCGACAAAAGGCCGGTCCAGACGCCGCGCGGGCCCCCGAAACAACAGCCGTGATCCTTCGTAATGACAAAGGAAATAGTCGAGCGCCCCCGCGCCCGGATAAGCATATGCCATGCCACACCCCAATATTTTTCACACCCAGGGACAAAGCTGCCAGAGAGGGGTTTCCAAATCGCTAAGGTCCGGATTTGTGGCAAATCCGCTGCGCTTGCACATCGGACCGATGGCAGGTTAAGTCGGCAAAGCAGCAAGGGATTGGCAGATGGAAATTCAAAAGGTCGGGGTCGTCGGCGCAGGCCAGATGGGCAATGGCATTGCCCATGTTTTCGCGCTGGCGGGCTATGACGTTTTGCTGACCGATGTGAATGCGGACAGTCTGAACAAGGCACTTGCGACGATTGGCAAGAACCTGGACCGTCAGGTGCGGTCCGCCAAAATCTCAGAGGCTGAAAAGCTTGCGGCCGTGGCGCGGATTTCGGTGACGATGGAGCTGCCAGATCTAGGCGGCACCGATCTGGTGATCGAAGCCGCGACCGAAAAAGAGGCGGTCAAGACCGCGATCTTTGCAGCGCTTTTGCCGCATTTGCAGCCACATACGATATTGTCCACGAATACCTCGTCGATCTCGATCACCCGTCTGGCCAGCCGCACAGACCGGCCAGAAAAATTCATGGGATTTCATTTCATGAACCCGGTGCCGGTGATGCAACTGGTCGAACTGATCCGGGGCATTGCCACCGATGTTCCAACCTATGACGCGCTGCATGGTGTGGTGAAACGGCTGGGCAAGATCGCCGCCAGCGCCGAGGATTTCCCCGCCTTCATCGTCAACCGCATCCTGATGCCGATGATTAACGAAGCGGTTTACACTTTGTACGAGGGCGTGGGCAACGTGCAGTCTATCGACCAATCGCTGAAGCTTGGGGCCAATCATCCGATGGGGCCGCTGGAACTGGCGGATTTCATCGGACTGGATACCTGTCTGGCGATCATGAACGTGCTGCATGACGGGCTTGGCGACACCAAATACCGCCCCTGCCCGCTTTTGGCGAAATATGTCGAGGCGGGCTGGCTGGGCCGCAAAACCCAGCGCGGGTTTTATGACTATCGCGGCGAGGTGCCGGTGCCGACGCGCTGATTTTGTTGCGGAATATCCGGCCCGGTCTGGGTTTGATTTACCAGAAACGCGCGGATTGATCGCGGCTTACTTGCCCAGATCCAGCGTGTGTTGGCGCAGCCATGCCAGAAAGCCCCGTGGATTTCCGTCCCACTTCTTCAACTCATCGGCTGACAAGGGCATCCCGACAAAGGGCCGCTGCGGTTTGAAACAGGCGCGTTTGATTTCATACAGCAGCAGGCCCTGCCGCAGGGTGTCGCCCAGCTGATTGGCCATCTGAAAGGCGCGGCTGTTCTGCCCGGTAAAGTGGATCGGCACGATGGTCGCCCCTGACCTTTGGATCATCTTATGGGTAAAGACGTTCCATTCCGCCTCGATTGCGGGACCAAACCAGCCTTCAGAGGTGGCCACTTTGCCGGCGGGAAACAGGATCACCAGCCCGCCCGCTTTTAGATGCGACATGGTCAGATCGCGCATTTGCAGGCCAAGTTCGCGGCTGTTTTCTTCATGCGGGAAGGGCACCGGGATCATGAATTGTTCAATCTCGGGGATGCCAGTCAGCAGGGACCGCGTCAGGATCTTGAAATCGCCGCGCACGCGCGACACCAATTCCCCCATGATCATGCCATCGACCAGCCCATGCGGGTGATTGGCGACCACGACAACGGCCCCGGTGGCCGGGATCCTGGCGATTTCATCGGCAGGCGTGTCAATGCGAATCCCCATTTGGCGAACCGCCTTGGACCAGAACGGCACCCCCACCGGCGCACCAGACTTTTCAAACTTCCGGATCAGGCTTAACAGCCGCAGCTTGGCAGTGGCCCATTCGATCGCGCGAATGGTCAATACCTTGAAGGGGTTGGTGAAGGTTCCGGCATAAGACAACCGGCGCATGTCATATTTGCGCTCGGCTGCGGAGGCGACCGCAATCGGGGGTTTTTCGGTGGTCGGGGTCTCTAGATGTGTCAACGGGCGTCCGCCTTCATGTCCGCCGCTCAATAATCTTCGCCAAAACGGTCGGCGACAAGCGCTTCTAGTGCGATCAGGAGATTTTCCGCCTCTGCGCCTTCGGTGGCAACAAGAATCTGGGTTCCCCGAGAGGCCCCCAGCATCAAAAGCCCCATGATCGAATCGCCCGAAACGGTTTCGCCGTCCTTGGTCACGTCGGCGCGGGCGTCAAAACGTTCGACAACCTCTACAAATTTTGCCGAGGCGCGGGCGTGCAGGCCCTTTTCGTTGATGATGTTCAATGTGGCGGCGACCATGGCTTAGGCCCCCCCGCCCAGATCAAGACTGTCGATATATTTGCGACCCGCTTCCAGCGAGGCCGCGACGGCCTCGGCCACCGGCATGTCGCGGCATTTGGTCAGTTTGATCAGCATCGGCAGATTGGCACCATAAACAATGCGCCGACCAGAGCCGATTGCGCAGGCAAGCAGTGACAAATTGGACGGAGAGCCGCCAAACATATCCGTGACAACCACCACGCCGTCGCCGCGGTCAACCGCCTCGGCCGCGTCGCAGATTTCGATCTGCTTTAGATTGCGGTCATGGTTGTCCTCCATGGCAATCGCCATCATGGCCTGTTGCGGGCCAACCACATGCTCTACCGCAGCAAGATATTCGCGGGCCAGCCCGCCATGTGCCACGATCACGATTCCGATCACGCGCGCTTCACCCCGCATCCGCAGGTGAGGTCTGCCCCACCCGTCGTTCCAATTCTCGATGTCGTTTTGACACTGCCCAGCCCGCTTCTGCAAGGACTTTGGCCAGTTTTTCTGCAACTGCAACCGACCTGTGTTGCCCGCCGGTACAGCCAAAGGCGATGGCGACGTGGCTTTTGCCCTCTTCGATCTGGGCAGGCAGCAGCATTTCAACCAGACCGTGCATGCGATCAAAGAATTCGGCAAAACGCGGGTCGGATTCGACATGGGCCACGACTTCGGTGTCGCGGCCATTCAAGGCGCGCAGGGCGGGTACCCAATGGGGATTCGCCAAAAAGCGGCAGTCAAAAACCAGATCCACGCCGCGCGGCAGGCCGCGTTTGTAGCTGAAGGACTGCACCGAAACTGCCAGCTCCCCAGCCTTGGCCAGTGAAAACCACTGGGCAATCTCGGCCCGCAGATCGTGGGGCGACAGATCGGTGGTGTCGATCAGATGGTCAGCGCGCGCCCGGATCGGCGCCAGAAGATCCGCCTCGCGCAGGATCCCCTCTTCGGGCGTGTCGGCCAGCGCCAGCGGGTGACGGCGGCGGGTTTCGGAATAGCGACGGATCAGCACCGAAGGATGGCAATCGAGATACAGCAGTTCAAGCTGCACGCGGGCGTTGCGCGTCAGGGAATCGGTCAGTTCGATCAGGGTTGCGGCGCTGAAATCGCGGTTGCGCGCGTCCACACCCAGCGCGATGGGGCGGTGCAGCGGCGGGCCGTCGATCAGGCGGGGGATCAGGGACAGGGGCAGGTTGTCGATGACCTCATATCCCAGATCTTCCAGCGCATGGATTGCGGTGGACCGCCCGGCGCCCGAAGGCCCGGTGACAAAAACCATCCGATGTTCGCCCAACGGTTCGCCGGGTTCGGTCATGTCCCCTCCGTCAGGCGTCGCGCCCGTGGATCAGATAGTGCAGCACACTTGCAGGAAAGTGGGCGGCAGAGATGTGAAAGACAAGCGGCAAAGACAGTCCCATCACCGGATAGTGTTGCAGGGGGGGCAATCGCCGGGTTTCGGTTTGGCCCATGTCAACGACGAGGCTGACCCTAGTTGCTGGGGCGAGGTTGGGGGCGCGCAAAAGGCCAATGCCCCGAGCCTCAATCAGCGGCGGCAGGCCGGGTGGGGCCATGGCCCATAGCGCGCCGTCGCTGGCCCAGACCACGGTGCGGTCATCGGCCACAAGGGCAGCGCCAAAGGCCATCAATTGCAACGCCAGCCCGGATTTGCCCGAGCCTGCCGGACCCATGATCAGGACAGCGCGGTTGTGCAGGGCAACGGTGGTGGCGTGAAGCGTTTGGGTCGGCGTGGCAGAGGGGAGGATTTCCCCGCTCACACGGGAAGGCCGACGACGAAGCGCGCGCCCAAGGGGTCCGAGGTGATATCCGCCTGCGTCGGCCGGATATTTTCAGCCCAAATCACACCGCCATGCGCCTCGACGATTTGTTTGGAAATTGACAGCCCCAGACCAGAGTTGTTGCCGAAATGGGTGACGGGGCGGTCGGAATAAAAGCGTTTGAACACCTTTTTCAGGGCCGCCTCGGGAATGCCCGGGCCAGTATCCTCGACCACGATCAGCACCCGGTTTTCCCGTTTGCGCACCCAAAGCCGCACCGCGTCACCATCCTCGCAAAAGGAAATGGCGTTGGTGATCAGGTTGACGAAAACCTGGGCAAGCCGCGCCTCCAGCCCGTTGATCTGGATCGGGTCGGGCGGGAAGTCGGTGATGAATTCAACGCCCTTCTGATGCGCCTGTTGGCCCAGATGCTCGGCCAGATTTCCCAACATGGTCATCAGATTAAAAGGTTCTTCCTCTTCCTTGACCAGTTCGGCATCCAAGCGAGAGGCGTTGGAAATGTCGCTGACCAACCGGTCCAGCCGCCGTACGTCATGTTCGATCACATCCAGCAGTTTTTCGCGATGCTCTTCCTTTTTGACCATCCGCAACGACCCCACGGCCGAACGGAGACTGGCCAGCGGGTTCTTGATTTCATGGCTGACATCGGCGGCAAATTGTTCGTTGCTTTCGATCCGGTCATACAATGCCGTCACCATGCCACGCATCGCCACCGACAGACGCCCGATTTCATCGGGGCGGGCGGCCAGATCTGGAATGCGGATGCGCCCGGGCGCCATGCGGCGGGCGTTGCGGTTTTGGCCCAGTTCTGCCGCAGCCGCCAGATCGCTAAGCGGGTTGGCGATTGTAGAGGCAAGGACCAGCGACAGACCGATCGACACCAGCAGTGCGATCACGAACATCTGCAAGATCTGTTCGCGTTCGTGCCGCACCAGACGGTCAATCTCGCCCTCAGCCGAGGTCAGGGCCACGGCCCCAATCAGGGTGCCGCCTTGGATAACCGGGGTTGCCACGGCAAACGACAGCCCTTCATTGCCCCCGACCGCCGACGACAGCGTGTCCGAGGTTTGCAACACCTGCCCCGACAGGCTGCGCACCAGATCCAGTTTGTTCGGCGCATTCGCGGCTTCCTGACCGCCAAAGATCGAGGATACGGTCTGCCACAGGAAGTTCAGGAAATCGGTGATGAAGGTGTTGCGTTCGGCTTGCTCTGCCACCGGGGCCGCCGTGCCAATGGCAGAAGTCACCAGATTGCCCCGCGCGTCGAACAGGAAAATTTCGACGCCCTTGCCGACCGGAAGGTTGGGCAATTGCGCGGCGATCCGGGTCAAATCCGCGCTGCCTTGCGGAACATCTTCGGGCAGGATCGCCTCAAACGTGCCGGCGATCAGCCGCGCCTCGATGACAAGGGCCTGTTCATGCTGGACCACAAGGGAATCGCGGAAGGGGTTAAAGAACAACACCCCAGACACCAGAATGACCAATGCCAGAAGGTTGAACAGGATGATTTTGCGCGCCAAAGGCGAGCGTTCCAGCACGAAGATTCCGCTGCGGCGCATCCGACGTCCCGCCGAAGCATCGGCCATGGCATCGGGCGAAACCCAGTCCTCCCCCAGCAAAACGTCGCCAGGGCGCCCGGAACTGGGCGATTTCGGTCTGGGGTGCGGCACGGCTGTCATTCTTCGTTGTAGCGATATCCAATCCCATACAGCGTTTCGATCGCGGTGAAATCATCATCGACCGAGCGCATTTTCTTGCGCAACCGCTTGATATGGCTGTCGATCGTGCGGTCATCAACATAGACCTGATCGTCATAAGCCACATCCATAAGCTGATCGCGCGACTTCACAAAGCCAGGACGCACGGCCAGGGCCTGCAACAACATGAACTCGGTCACGGTCAGGGACACGTCCTGCCCCTTCCAGCTGACCGAATGGCGCAGCGGGTCCATCCGCAGATGGCCACGCTCCATGATTTTGGTCTCTTCGGTCACGGCAACTTCGCCGGTCGCAATCGCATCCTGACGACGCAGCAAAGACCGGATCCGTTCGACCAACAGGCGCTGGCTGAAGGGTTTCTTCACATAGTCATCGGCGCCCATCCGCAGACCCAAAACTTCGTCAATCTCGTCATCTTTGGAGGTCAGGAAAATCACGGGCATCGAGGTTTTCTGCCGCAAACGCTGCAACAGATCCATCCCATCCATCCGGGGCATTTTGATGTCGAGAACGGCCATATCCGGCATCCGGCGATTGAACGCGTCCAAGGCACTTTGGCCGTCGTTGTAGGTTTCGACTTCGAACCCTTCGGCCTCAAGAGTCATCGAGACGGATGTCAGGATGTTCCTGTCATCGTCCACAAGGGCAATTCTTGCCATGATCGGGTTTCCTGTTCTGCTCAGTTACTTTGTTATATTTTGCCACAGTCTCAGGTTTTCGGCCTTAAGAATCAACAGCTATGTGCGAATCACCCTTGGATGCTGGTCCATAGGGCGCTGAAAATCCGAATAAACGGCTAATATGCCTCAGTGCTGGAAAAGCGGGCAGATGGTTGCGCTAACCCGTACAATGGTTGCGCTAACAGTCGAAACGCGCGCTATGCCCCTGAATTTCAACGTGATATATCCAAGCCATGGGTCGGCCTAACAGACCGCTCCCGTCGGTCCTATCCGCCCGGACCACAGATTTCAACCGGAATACCCGCCGTGCCTTCGGCGGAGGAGGAGCTTTCAGGATGATACACGGACAGGTGAACCCGCGCGCGACTTTGGAAACCCAAGGGATCTCGGGGCTCCGTTCCGTCTATTATAACTATCTGGAGCCGGCGTTGGTTCAAGAAGCCCTGACCCGGGGTGAAGGGCAACTTGGCAAGGGTGGGGCGTTCCTGTGTTCTACCGGGCAGTTCACCGGACGCTCGCCCAAGGACAAATTCGTGGTGCGTACCCCATCCGTCGAAGCGACGATCTGGTGGGAGAACAACGCTGCGATGTCGCCCGAGGCTTTTGATCGCCTGCATGGCGATATGCTGGCCCATATGCAGGGACGCGATTACTTTGTGCAGGATTTATACGCCGGGGCAGATCCGGCGCATCGGCTGGACGTGCGGGTGGTGACCGAACTGGCTTGGCACGGTCTGTTTATCCGCCATCTGCTGCGGCGGCCTGCGCGCGCCGAACTGGCGGGGTTCACCCCGGACTGGACGATCATTAACTGCCCGTCGTTCAAGGCGGATCCAGCGCGCCATGGCTGCAGAAGCGAAACCGTAATCACGCTGAATTTCGACAAGAAGTTGATCCTGATCGCCAACACCGCCTATGCCGGCGAAAACAAGAAATCGGTGTTCACCCTGCTGAACTACCTGTTGCCGGAAAAGGGCGTGATGCCGATGCACTGTTCGGCCAATCATGCGCCTGGGGATCTGTCGGAAACCGCCGTTTTCTTCGGCCTGTCGGGCACCGGTAAAACCACCCTGTCCGCCGCCCCGGACCGCATCCTGATCGGGGACGATGAACATGGCTGGTCCAGCACCGGCACCTTCAATTTTGAAGGCGGCTGCTATGCCAAGACCATCAATCTGTCGCCGGTGGCAGAGCCGGAGATTTACGCAACCACCCACCGCTTTGCGACCGTGGTGGAAAATATGGTGTTCGATCCCGACACGCTGGAGTTGGATTTTGCCGATGCCAGCCTGACTGAAAACACCCGATGCGCCTATCCGATGGACTATATTTCCAACGCTTCGACCTCGGGTCTGGGCGGCTTGCCCAAGAATATCATCATGCTGACCTGCGACGCCTTTGGGGTTCTGCCGCCGATTGCCCGCCTGTCTCCGGCGCAGGCAATGTATCATTTCCTGTCCGGGTTCACTTCTAAAACCGCAGGAACCGAGCGCGGGATAACTGAACCGACCCCGACCTTTTCGACCTGTTTCGGCGCGCCCTTCATGCCGCGCCGGCCCGAGGTCTATGGAAAGCTGTTGCAGCAAAAGATCGCGCAGACTGGGGCGACCTGTTGGTTGGT
>JANNBI010000159.1:0-2805 GCA_031385345.1 Paracoccaceae bacterium
AAAGGAGGCGCATCAAACACCAAACCATCCAAAACCGTCGCTTGAACCATCAACGTCAAGCAGCATAACCTGAACCCGATGAGCCCGAGCCTTCTGCTCCAAAATTAGCGAGGCTGTTCCAAATCACTCGACGACGGACAAAAGGTCAGGTGCTTGCCGTCCTCTTCACGCTGGCGAACCTTGGGGTTTCCACCGCGTAGGACGACCTTGCGCATTTCAATGGCGCGTTCCCGTGCCTCTGCCAGCGAAAGCACCTTTGCCGAACCAAGCCCATAGTCGCAACGCTTGCGCCGAACCGTGAGACGCAAGAGCCAGCGCCGCGCGCCCGACTCATCAACTTGAAGATACAGACCGCCGCCATCGGTGTGCCGTCCCGGTGGGGCAGTGCGCACAAATGACGCGCTCAAACGCTTTTCAGTGTGTGGACCGGGCTTCTTGCCGCCCTCTTGCTTTTCTGGCGTTTCGGCTTCCATTCCCACCCCACAATCTGCCCCACAAATCTCACGGATAGGTTAGGACAAGATGTTGTGGTTGAGAAGCAAAAGCCCAGCAATCATTGACTAATTCTAGGGTCAGTGTTGCTCAAAAAGCAGAAATGGCGGAGAGGGTGGGATTCGAACCCACGGTGGGCTTGCACCCACTCCGGTTTTCGAGACCGGCGCGATCGACCACTCCGCCACCTCTCCGCGCTTTGGGGGTCGTCAGGGGCGGGATCTAACGGCAGGCGCGGCGGCTTGCAAGCCTTTTCCGGCGCTATTTTGTGCTTGTATAACCCAAGGATGGATCACATCCCCCGACCGATCCATGCCAATTGCGTGAGGCAGGGCGCAAAACCTTGGCAAAACCCTGACGCAGGCCCTACGTATGGTTGGCAATCAGAACGAGGGCGGCATGGGCGCGATCACGGGAACGGCAGGACGTAACTTTTGGTCGGGGCAGGGGCAGGGGCCACGCTTTGATCAGTCCCCGGCACTTTTGCAGCGTTTCGCGCAGGCGACGGCGGTAATGGCGCTGACCTTTGGTGGCCTTGGGCTGGGCGCGGTACTGGCCCCCCACCCGGCCATGGCCCAAGAGGTAGAGGCCGACTTGCAGCGTCTGGATGTTCTGACGCGGATGCCCGAGACTTTTGACGTCATGCGTCTGGAGGGGCTGTCAAACGACAAAGCCATGGCCGAGGATATGTTCGGCAATGCCGATGATCCGTCCTGGCAACGCTCGCTTGAGGTGGTTTATGACACCGGCCGGATGATGGCGACCTATACCGATCAGATGCGCGCCTCTTTGACGCAAGATCCGGACCTTGTGGCGGATGTCGGGGTGTTCCTTGGATCAGATCTGGGGCAGCGCATCATCGGGCTGGAACTGGAGGCGCGCCGCACCGCGCTGGACCCGATGGCGCTGGGTGCCGCCCGTGAGGTATTTGCCGAGATGGAGCGTACCGACAAGGACCGGATGGCACTGATCGAACGGATGGTGGTGGCCGGCGACCTGATAGAGGGCAATGTCGCGACCGCGCTGAACGCCAATATCGCCTTTTCTCGCGCCATGACCAAGGCCACGCAATTCGGAACGCCGCTGGACGAAGATAAGATCCTGTCTTTGGCCTGGGCGCAGGAACCCGATATCCGGGTGGCCGTGGCGGATTTCCTGTATCCGCTGCTGGCGCTGGCCTATGCCCCGCTGACGGACGAGGAATTGACCACCTATGTCGAGTTCTTTGAATCCGAAGCCGGCCAAAGGTTCAACGCCGCCGTGACCCGGGCGTTCGAACCGGTGATGGTTGATCTGTCGGCGCGGCTGGGGGCCGAGGCCGGGCGGCTGATGTCGGGGCAGGTGTTGTAGCGGGGGGGCAAACCTGGCCCATCGCTACTGTGCGGGGCAAGCGGCAATTCCCGCCATGCGGCGGCTTTGGGCGCTTGACTTCGCACCGCATTCCCCCGATAAGCCCGCATCCCGGCAGGCAAGATTTCCTGCCGGGTTTCATATTGTCATAACGCCCTTCGCGGGGCGCGCAGTCCGAAGGCGGGGTCGCTGACCCCCTGGAACGCCGGAAACGGGGCCAAAGGGCGCGGAAACTGAAAAGGAAAGACCCATGTATGCGGTCATGAAGACCGGCGGCAAACAGTACAAAGTGCAGGCCGGTGACGTTCTGCGCGTTGAATTGATTGACGCGGTGGCTGGTGAAAAAATCCAGTTCAACGAAATTCTGATGGTTGGCGGCGAGACCGTGACCATTGGCGCGCCGATGGTGTCGGGGGCAGCGGTTCAGGTCGATGTCATTGACAACATTAAAGGCGAAAAGACGATTCACTATGTGAAGCGTCGGCGTAAGCATTCGTCGCAGCGCACCAAGGGCCACCGTCAAAAGTGGACGCTGGTTCGCGTCACGGACATTTTGGCCACCGGCGCAGATGCGTCGGGCGTCAAGGCCGCAACCGGTACGGCAGATGCGCGTCGCGCCCTGCACGAAACCAAGTAAGAGGAGGCAGACCAAATGGCACATAAAAAGGCAGGCGGCTCCACTCGTAACGGCCGCGATTCCGCGGGTCGGCGCTTGGGCGTGAAACTGTACGGCGGTCAGGCCGCCATTCCGGGCAATATCATTTGCCGCCAGCGTGGCACCACCTGGTTTCCGGGTGAAGGCGTCGGCATGGGCGTGGATCACACGATCTTTGCCAAGGTCGTGGGCCGCGTTTCGTTCAAGAAGGGCCTGAAAGGGCGCACCTTCATTTCGGTTCTCCCGGTGGCGGAGGCCGCTGAGTAAGCCGAAAAACCAAAGACAAACAATGTTTTGGGGATCGGTTG
>JANNBI010000023.1:0-16756 GCA_031385345.1 Paracoccaceae bacterium
CGTCATTTTGGCAGGCAGGGCCCCTGCACGAAGTAGAACGGCAAGGTTGGTCGATTCCTCGACTGAAAAACTACCAGTGATGATGCCCGATCCGCCCGCAATATGACTTTGGATCGTGGGCGCCGAGATCACTTCGTTGTCCAGCACGATGGCAAAAGGCTCACCAATATGGGCGGCGGTATAGTCGCCAAAGGCCCGCGCGCCCGAAGGTCCGAAACGAAAATTCACCGCCGGTCGGTTGTTCTGGTCAAAAGCCGGCTGCGCGTCGGTCAGATCTTCGCCGCTGACCACGGGGGTTTCTTCGACGACGTAAAACACGCCCTCATCGGACGCGTCGGGCAGGATGATCTGCCCCGGCCCCGCCACGCCGTCAGCGCTGGAGGCAAGCGAGATCACCTGATTAAAGGTCAGCTTGGCCGTGGTGCCGATGATGTCTTTCAATTCCTGCGCTGACCCCAAACCCGGAACCTCGATCAGGATCCGGTCTGCCCCTTGGCGCAGAATGGTGGGTTCGCGCGTGCCAGCCTCGTCCACCCGGCGGCGGATGATTTCCAGCGATTGCTGCACGGTGCGGCTATCGGTTGCCACCTTTTCGGCGTCTGACAGCGTGACAGTGATCAGACTGCCGGTGCCTGTCACCTCAAAATCCACCGAACCCGCGCCGGTCAGCGACACGACCGGCGAGGCGAGCGCTTTGACCGCTGCCACGCCCGCCGCCAGACCCTCGGGGTTTGAAAGGCTGATGCGCAGGACATCGGGATCGGATTTTTCACGCCGCACCGGCCCGACCTGATCGCGCACCTCTTTCAAGGCATCGCGGGCCAGGGGCCAGAACCCGTCCATCCGCTGCTTGTAAACCTCTGCAACCTTGACCTCGGCCAGCAAAGAGGCACCGCCGCGCAGATCCAGACCCAGATTGACCAGACCCGAGGGCAGGATATCCGGCCAACCGGCCTGCGCCGCCGCCGCGTCGGGCGTGGTCACGCCGGTCAGGGCAATTTCAGCGATGGCATCGTTATGCGCCTCGACCCGGCTATAAAAGGCGTTCGGCGCTGCATAAAGCAGTCCAAACGCCACAACGACCAGAATCATCAGGCGCTTCCACAGCGGCATTTCCAGCATTTTGGATTACTCTTTGGCCGCAGCCGGTTCCGTCTTTGACGTCACGGTGGTGATCGTTGACTTGACCACTTTCACTTTTACGCCCTCAGCGATTTCAACTTCAACGACGCCGTCGTCATTGACCTTGACCACTTTGCCCAGAATCCCGCCCGAGGTGATCACCTGATCACCGCGACGCAGACCCTCGACCAGGGCTTTGTGTTCTTTCATCTTGCGTTGCTGCGGACGGATCAGCAGAAAATACATGATCGCGAACACCAGCACCAAGGGCATGATATTGGCGATAAGCGATGCAGAGCCAGAAGCGCCAGCGGCGGCCTGAGCATAGGCGGGGGTAGCAAACATTGCGGTCCTCGTTTCATCTCGGGGCGATGGTCAGCCCGGTCATTTCGGCGGGCACCCTACCTGCGAGGCTGGGGATAGGCAAGCCGCCCTGCCCCCGGTTTCCGCGATAGGCACAGCCTCACACGAAGTTGCGCATCACCGGCAGGCGCTGCAAGATAAGCGTCAGCCCCCAGCACAACACAAACGCAAAAATGGCGGCAAGACTGCGGTCAATGTCCGGCCCGAACAGCTTGAACGCAACCAACATCGCGGCCGGATGCAACAGATAGATGCCAAAGGCGGCCCCGGCCAGCGTCGTGGCCCAGGAGCCTTTCAGGTTCCAGCGCCACAGACCTTCAAACACCAAGGCCACAATCAACATCTGAAGTGAGGCAAATTCGGGCACGATGACGAACAGCGGGATCGACACACAAGCCGCAGTGATGACCGCCAAGCCCGGCATTTGCAGGCGATGGGCCACGGCGGCCAGCGCACCGTACAGGAACAACGGTAAAGAGAAAAACCATTGCGGCAGGGGCTGACGATACAGGCCCACATCCACAAACCACCCCGCCAGACCCACCTGCGCATGCAGCCACCCCAAAGGCAGCGATACGGCGACAAGGATGCAGCCGGCCAAAACCAGATCGCGTTGGGTGACGATGGACAAGGACAAGATCGGGATCAGCGGCAAGGTCAGCATGACGAAGGGCAGGAACCACAGATGGATCGACGGGCCGATGAACAATGTCATCGGATCGGTCAGCACCACAAAGGGATCATCCGAGACGATCTCAAAGATCACCCGGTACACAAGGCACCAGAAAAGCCACGGGATCGCGATGCGCCGCGCCCGCGTCAACCAGAAGTTCTGGCTGTCCTGCCGCCCGCCTGACCGGTCAAAAGACCCGATCGACAAGAACGAGGTCAGGACCAGAAACAGTGCCAGCGCCAGATAACCGACATCGGCATAAGGCGCGCGCGCATGGTCCCACACGATGCCAAAACATGCGACAAAACGCGCCAGATCCAAGGATCGACGATAACCTGCTTTTACCTGACCTGACAATTGTACATCCACCAAATCGACACCGCTAATCCGCCCTAGTCTACAACCACCTAGCAGCCAAGCAAGTGTTTGGAAACGAAGTGTTTCCCTGCGGTCGCAGCTTGTCGTAAGGTTTTCATCTTACCTACCCACCACCGGCATCCAAGCAGTCTAAGGCTCTCGTCTATCTATATGTTTTTAATGTAGGATTTTTGAATCAGATCACATGACCTACCCCCTTTCCCCGCGCCCCTAAATCGGGCATAACGCGGGCCGATCCTACGAAACACCGGAGCCTGATCATGCATGACATCCGCACCATCCGCGAAAACCCCGCCGCTTTCGACGCGGCGCTGTCGCGGCGTGGGCTGGTCAGCATGTCGGCGCAGCTTTTGGCGATAGATGAGGCGCGGCGCGCCCGGATCCTTGCCGCTGAAACCGCCCAAGCCGCACAGAACGCCGCCTCCAAAGAGGCTGGTGGTGCCAAATCGCGCGGCGACGAGGCAGAGTTTCAGCGTTTGCGCGCCTTTGTGGCCGAGAAGAAAGACGACATCGCCCGCCTGACCGCCGAGGCCGAGGCGCAGGACGCCGCCCTCAAAACCGCGCTTGAAGTGATCCCGAACCTGCCCCTTGATCAGGTGCCGGACGGCGCCGACGAGGCCGGCAATGTGGAAATCCGCCGCTGGGGCCATCCGCGCAATTTCGATTTCACCCCCAAAGAGCATTTTGAAATTGCCAGTATTGCCGCCCAGATGGATTTCACCCGCGCTGCCAAACTGTCGGGCAGCCGCTTTGTGGTGCTGCAAGGCGCGGTCGTGCGTCTGCACCGCGCCTTGGGGCAATTCATGCTGGACACCCATGTCAATGACCATGAGTTGCAGGAAACCTGGACCCCGGTTTTGGTGAAATCTGAAACCATGTACGGCACCGGAAACCTGCCCAAATTTGCCGAGGACAGCTATCAGACCACCAATGGCTGGTGGCTGGTGCCTACAGCAGAGGTGCCGCTGACCAATCTTGTCGCCGGTGAAATCCGGGACGAGGCTGACCTGCCCATCCGCATGACTGCCCATACTCAATGTTTCCGCTCTGAAGCCGGGTCGGCGGGCAAGGACACCTCGGGAATGTTGCGCCAGCATCAATTCGAAAAGGTCGAGATGGTGACGATCTGCACCCCCGACACCGCGCTGGCCGAACATGACCGTATGACCGCCTGCGCCGAGGCAATCCTGCAAAAGCTGGGCATACCCTATCGCACCATCGTGCTTTGCACCGGAGATATGGGCTTTGGCAGCCAGAAAACCCACGACATTGAGGCTTGGTTGCCCGGTCAGAACAAATTCCGCGAGATTTCGTCTGTCTCGACCTGCGGCCAGTTTCAGGCCCGCCGGATGAACGCCCGCTTTCGCCCGACGGCTGGCGGCAAGCCGGAGTTCGTGGCCACCCTGAACGGATCGGGTCTGGCCGTCGGTCGCTGTCTGATCGCGGTTTTGGAAAATGGTCAACAGGCCGATGGCTCGGTCGATCTGCCGGCGGTCTTGCACCCCTATCTTGGCGGCAAGACCCGGATTTCCGCGACAGGCGCTTTGGTCTGACAGGGGCGGCCAAGCGATGACCTTGCGTCACTCGTGCATCCAAAGCACGCTGCTGCGCGTATATCGGCCATGAAAAAAACACTCATCGCCCCCGCCCTTCTGGTCCTGCTGACGCTGGCCTTCCTTGTCGCCCCGTCGGTGACGCCGCCTTTCCGGGGCTATTTGCCCGGCCAGATGCCGGTGGACATTGCCCGCTCCGCCATCCAGCCCGCAGGCTATGCATTTGCAATCTGGGGAGTGATCTATCTGTGGCTGATTGCCCATGCGGTATTTGGACTGATTTGGCGGCGCGCCGATCCGCTTTGGGCCGCACCGCGCCTGCCTTTGATGCTGGCGGTGGCTTTGGGCACGGTCTGGCTGGCCATCGCGTCAAACTGGCCCGTCGCTGCGACAATCAGTATCGCGGTCATGGCCCTTGCCGCCATCACAGCATTCCTGCGTGCCGATCCCTTGCGGAACCGCTGGTTGCTGATCGCCCCCCTCGCCATCTTTGCTGGCTGGCTGACGGCAGCGACGCTGGTGTCACT
Source organism: Paracoccaceae bacterium (assembly GCA_031385345.1). Lineage (GTDB taxonomy): Bacteria > Pseudomonadota > Alphaproteobacteria > Rhodobacterales > Rhodobacteraceae > CAIYZT01. The sequence goes on from JANNBI010000023.1 coordinate 4,617, forward strand.
GGGGGTCGTGCTGGCCGGATACGGGCTGCTGTCGAATGAGGGTTCGGCCTTTGTCATGCTGGCCTTGGCCACCGCTTTGGGACTGGCCCTGCAATCGCGCCAGCCCACGATGCCGATCTACGGCGCAACGCTGGTTTGGGCGCTGATTGCGGTGTACAATGTCAACGCAACCGAGTTGCCAGCCGTCGCCATCACAGCCGCCGCCGCCGCCGCCCTGATCGCACTGGGCAGCGGTCTGCTTTGGCTGCGCAGCCGTTGACCGTTACTGCCCGGTGTTGGTTTCCTTGTGCTTGCGCAACCGGCTGGGGGTGTGGAACTTGCGTTCCTTCCACGGGTTCTGATCACCCTGACTGCGGAAGAACAGCCGGATCGGCGTGCCGGGCATATCAAAATGTTCGCGCAAGCCATTGACCAGATAGCGTTTATAGCTTTCGGGCAACTCATCCGGACGTGAGCATTTGATGACAAATCCCGGCGGGCGGGCCTTCACTTGGGTGATATACCGCAGCTTGATGCGGTGGCCGCCCGGGGCCGGTGGCGGATGCGCCTCGGTCATCGCACCCAGCCATGTGTTCAGCCGCGCGGTCGGGATCCGCTTGTTCCACATATCATGCGCGCTGCGGATGGCGTCGTGCAAACGATCCAAGCCCCGGCCAGTTTTGGCCGAAACGGTGACCAATGGGGCGCCGCGCAACTGCGGCAACAATCGGCCAAAGGTTTCCTTCAGATCGGCAAGCTTGACCTGCTTGTCCTCTTCCAGATCCCATTTGTTGACTGCCACCACGACAGCGCGGCCTTCGCTTTCGGCATAGTCGGCAATCCGCAGATCCTGCTGTTCGAAAGGAATTTCGACATCCAGCAGCACCACGACCACCTCGGCAAAGCGCACGGCGCGCAACCCGTCGGCCACAGACAGCTTTTCCAGTTTTTCAAAAATCTTGGCCTTCTTGCGCATCCCGGCCGTGTCGAAAATCCGGATCGGAGTGTCAAACCAATCGCTGCGCACCGAAATCGCGTCGCGAGTGATCCCCGGTTCCGGCCCGGTCAGCAACCGGTCCTCTCCGATGATCTTGTTGATCAGCGTCGATTTTCCGGCATTCGGACGACCGATCACCGCGATTTGCAGCGGCTTTTTCGCGGTCGGGCGGTGCGCGGTCGCATCCGCCTCTTGCTCGGCCTCTTCCTCGGACACATCGATATCGGTCAGGGGCGTGTTTTCGGCCTCCCGCTCGGCATATTCACCCTCCAGCGGTTTGAGGATGTGATACAGATCATCCATCCCCTCGCCGTGTTCGGCGGACATGCGCACCGGTTCGCCCAGGCCCAGGCTCCAGGCTTCGATCGCGCCGCCGTCACCAGCCTTGCCCTCGGCCTTGTTGACGCCCACGATCACCCGCGACGACCGTTTGCGGAGAATATCGGCAAACACCTCATCCGACGGGGTAACGCCAACGCGCCCGTCGATCAGGAACAGGCAAATATCGGCCATGTCGACCGCGCGTTCGGTCAGACGCCGCATCCGGCCCTGAAGGCTGTCGTCGGTGACCTCCTCCAACCCGGCGGTGTCGATAACGGTAAAGCGCAGGTCGAACAGCTTGGCGTCGCCTTCGCGCAGGTCGCGGGTGACACCGGGTTGGTCATCGACCAGCGCCAGTTTGCGCCCCACAAGGCGGTTGAACAGGGTTGACTTGCCCACATTCGGGCGGCCCACGATGGCGAGGGTAAAGCTCATGATCGGTCTTCAAATCCTAAAGAAGCGCATCCCTTACAGGGGAAAGCGTCTAGCGGAAAGCCAGAAGTTGACCCCGGGCCGACACGACGAACATCGCGCCTTGCGCAAGGGCCGGGGCAGCGGCGGCACCGCCCGGAATTTCGGCGGTGCCAACCAGCACGCCGTCCGCCGCATTGAAGAGCCGCAACACCCCGTCGCCCGAGGCGACGGCGATCCGGCCCCCGGCCAGAACCGGGCCGTAATGCGCATAGATGCCCTTGCGCTTTTTCGGCGTGTCATTGACGAAATAGGGCATATCGGCCGACCAGATCACCGCGCCGGTCGCAGCCTCCATCCGGACCAGACGATCCTCGTCATTGACCACAAAGACCGACCCGCCCACCACCAAAGGCGGGTTCATCGCTCCCTCGCGCGCCGTCCAAAGCCTTGCACCGGTTTCCGCGTCCAACGCCGCCGTCGTCCCCGAGGAGGACCCCAGATACAAAACCCCACCCGAAAGAACCGGATCGCCGGTCAGATCGCTAAGACCGGTATAGGCGCGACCAGCACGTTCCCCGGCAACGGATGCCGACCAAAGCGGACTGCCTTCAAGATCCAGCGTCAGCACATCCCCCGAGGCCAGCGGAAACACCACCCGGCCCTCGCCCAAGGTCGGGGCTGCAGTGCCCAAAACGCCGGTCGGGGCCTGCGTACCGACATCGGTCCACAAGATGCGCCCGTCCGAGGCTTGCAAGGCCCAGACCGACCCGTCACGCCCCATGCCGTAAACCGCGCCGCCCGCCGCCAAAGGCGCACCCGAGGCCACTGAATCCAGCCGTTGCCGCCAGCGCACGCCACCGTTGGCCGCATCCAGCGCCACAATCTCGCCAAAGCCGGTGGTCGCATAAACCGTTCCGCCATCGACCGACAACCCGCCACCCGAAACCGACGAGTTCCGGTCAAACTCCGGTGTCAGATCGGTCTGCCACAGCACTGCCCCCGCCGTGGACACCGCCGTCAGGCCCGAGTGCGCGTCCAGCGCGAACACCCGTCCGTCCGAAACAACAGGGGCCGCCGCAATCCGGTTCTGCCGGCTATTGCCCGCCCCCAGATTGACCGCCCAGACAAGGGACGGCGCTGCCGACAAGGTGCCATGCGGACTGTCATGACGCACCGATCCCCCGCGCTGCGGCCATCCGGCAAGGCTTTGGGCGGCAGGCAAAGAAATCGAAACCGACAGGTTTTCAGGATCTGTGGGCGGTGCAACCGGTACAGGATTTTCTTCCGTCGGGACCGAGGCTTGCAGATCGGTGCGCAGGTCGAACCGCTCTCCTTGCAGGATCACTTCTGGCGCGCAGGCCGAGATGACCCCGGACAGACCAATCCCCATCCCCAACCCAAAGAGCCGTTGCAACGTTGCCATAGGCGCTTGCCCTCATTCTATCGGTTCTTTTGCCCCATCCCCTGCCGGGACAAGACCCAAATCGTCAGCCCGCAACCGTTTCAGGCAGGGTTCCGCCCAGTGCCGTGATCACCTGCCGCAGGCGGTCTTTCATGGCCGGGGTGGCATCCTGATCGGTCAACAAGGCAATCAACGCCACAATCGCCGTATCGGTTGCACCTTCTTCCACCTGCAAATAGGCCAGCTGCTCCAGTGCAAGGGCGCGGTAGGGGCGTCCGGGGCCGGACATCGCCTCCAGCGTTGCGCGGCGGTCGGCCAAAGACATGTCAGTACCCGACAACAGGACCAGCCGCAGATTGGCCAGATCACGGTACAAATCGGGCTGCGCTGCATCCGCGCCAAGGGCTTGCAAGGCCGCCAACGAAACTGCCCGGTCGGCAGTCGGATCTGACGACAACAGCAAGTTCACCAGCGCGGTCTGATCACCCGAGGCGGGTGCCGCTTTGATCGCCGCCAAACGGTCCTCTGGAGCGCCAAGGTCCAGCGAGTCCAGCAGACTGTCACCGAAGGCCTGCGCCCGCGTGGCCCCTTGGGCCACCTGCCACTGGGTCCAGGCCGTGCCGCCAACGATGGCCACGATGATCACGCCCCCGATCCAGCCATATTTGCGGAACATCGCAAACAGACGGTCGCGGCGGACCTCTTCAGTCACTTCGTTGATAAAGCTGTCGCTCTCGCTCAAGGCCGCCTCCAGGTTATTGCCCTCTCTTACAGGCAAAGCGGCGCTTTGGACAAGCCCCGCCCCCGACCGATGGGCGGCCTTGGGCGCAAAGCCTGTCGGGCAAAGGCGCTTAAGCGACCTTGGCTTCGGGTTCCTCATCCTCGGCCAATTGACGTTGCCACATCGCGGCATATTTGCCGCCCTGATCGATCAGCACTTCATGGGTGCCGCGCTCAATTACCCGGCCATCCTCCATCACCAGAATCTGGTCGCTGTCGGCAATCGTGGACAGACGGTGCGCGATGGTGATCACCGTGCGTCCCTGCCCCATTTCCTTCAGCGAATCCTGAATCGACCGTTCGGTCTGCGTGTCCAGGGCGCTTGTCGCCTCGTCCAGAATCAGGATCGGCGGGTTCTTCAGCAAGGTGCGCGCGATGCCCACCCGTTGCTTTTCACCGCCTGACAGTTTCAACCCCCGCTCCCCCACCCGGGTTTCATACCCGTCCGGAAGGCTGACGATAAAGTCATGGATCTTGGCCGCCCGCGCCGCAGCCTCCACCTCGAGTTTGGAGGCTTCTGGACGACCATAGGCGATGTTGTACCCCACGGTGTCGTTGAACAGCACCGTGTCCTGCGGCACCACGCCAATCACGGCATGAACCGAGGATTGCGTCACATCGCGAATATCCTGCCCGTCAATCCGGATCGCCCCGGCAGTCACATCGTAGAACCGGAACAGCAGCCGCCCTATGGTCGATTTGCCCGACCCAGACGTGCCGACCAGCGCCAGCCTTTGACCGGGCTTGATGGTAAAGGACACGCCTTTCAGGATCTCGCGGCTGGGTTCATAGGCAAATTCCACCGCATCAAAGGTCACTTCGCCACCCGTGATGGCCACCGGACGCGCGCCGTCACGGTCCAGCACCTCGGACGGGTGACCCAGAAGCGCGAACATCTCTCCCATGTCCACCAGCGCTTGCCGGATTTCACGGTAAACCGTGCCAAGAAAGTTCAGCGGCAAGGTGATCTGGATCATATAGGCGTTGACCATCACGAAATCGCCAACGGTCAGCAGGCCCTGCTGAACGCCCTGCGCCGCCATGACCATGACAATCACCAGACCCGTGGTGATGATAAAGGCCTGCCCCGCGTTCAGGAAGGACAGCGACTGCCCCGACTTCACCGCTGCCGTTTCAAACTGCGACATGGCGGAATCGTAGCGGTCCGCCTCGCGGGATTCGGCGTTGAAATACTTGACGGTTTCAAAGTTCAGCAGGCTGTCGATGGCCTTCTGGTTGGCATCGGTGTCCTGATCGTTCATCTCGCGGCGCAGCTTGACCCGCCATTCCGTGACCCGGAAGGTATAGACGACATAGATCGTGATCGTGACCACGACGACCGCCATGTATTGCCAGCCGAACAGGACCGCAAAAATGACCGAGACCATGGTCAGTTCCAGTATCAGCGGCCCGATGGAAAACAGCATGAATCGCAGCAGGAAATCGACGCCCTTCACCCCCCGCTCGATCACCCGTGACAAGGCGCCGGTCTTGCGCGTGATGTGATAGCGCATCGAAAGGGCGTGGATATGGCGGAAGGTTTCCAAGGCCAACTGACGCAGGGCGCGCTGCCCGACCCGCACGAAAATCACATCACGCAATTCGCCAAAGACGACCGCCCCCAGCCGCGCCAGACCATAAGCCACCGTCAGCCCGACCGCCCCCAGCATCAGGAAGGTCACCGGATTGGTCGCATCCTTGGCCAGCAGATCCACCGCCTGCTTGTACAGGAACGGCGTGAAAACCGAGACGATCTTGGCCGCAAGCAGCATCAACAGCGCGCCAACCACCCGACGCTTGATCCAGCCCTGACCCTTCGGCCAAAGATAGGGCAATACCCGATGAATGGTTTGCCAGCCGCTGGCGACGGGATGTTCGGAATCGGCGGTGGTGGCGTTTTTGGTCACACGGCGCATCAGGTCAGACTTTCTGGCAGGCGGCGGTTGATTCCGGGATCGGAACCCGCTATCGCTGGATAGTTCAATAACTCATGAGTAGTTGAAGCATGGACCGTGAACAAGCCCTCACCGCCTTTTCCGCTTTGGCCCATGCCGATCGGCTGGATCTGATTAGACTGCTCGTGCGCCAAGGACCAGAGGGTCTGGCGGCAGGGCAGATCGGGGTGGCCTTGGGCGGGCGCATGGCGTCACGGCTGTCGTTTCATCTGGCCACGCTAGAGGCGGCGGCGCTGATCACGTCGCGCCGGGTGGCGCGCAACGTGATCTATTCCGTCCGGACCGAAGCTTTGGGCGGCCTGCTGTCGTTCCTGATGCGCGACTGCTGCGGCAGCGATCCGCAGATCATGGCCTGTTGTGACCGCCACCCCGGGGCCGAGGGAGTGCCTGTCTACGGTGAGGCCGGCACCGACAAAACCTGACCGGGATAAATCAGGTCCGGGTTTTTGATCTTGTCTTTGTTCGCCTCGAACACCTGCACATACATCACGCCAGAACCGAAGTTCTGCTTGGCAATCGCCCAAAGGGTAAAGCCGGGCTGCACTGTCACAGTGATTGGCGCGGCCGAAGCTTCTGGCGCAGGATCGGCCACCAAAGCAGGCGTCGCGGGGGCTGCGTCAGCCAAGGTTGTTTGCTCAGCCGGGGCGGGTTCGGGTGTCGTTTCGGTTCCGGTCGCTGGGGCCGCCACCGCAGGTTCGACGCCCGGTGCGGCGACCTCCGCCGTCCCGGTGGTCGTTTCCGCCACCTCGGGCTTTGCTGCGGTCACCTCACTCGCAACCGCCACCTCCTCCGGTGCAGCCGGTGCCGCAGCCTCAGCCAATGCCTCCAAAGTCTCGCGCTTGAACGGCGTTTCCAAACGAGAGGTCACTTTGCCCGCCGCATCCACCTGATCAATCCGCAAGGTATAAACCCCCGGCGCAATACTGGCCGAAGTTACCGACCACTTGCCATCTTCGCCCACCGTGGTCGTGGCTGTTTCGACAGTGTCCAGATACAGCCGCAACGTAGCCCCCGCAGCCCCGGTTCCGCCCAGTTGGACCGCGCCGTCCGCCGCATAGGAAATCACGTCCAGACTGACCTCGGCAGCGATATCTGCTGGAACCGGCTTGGCGGTTTGCACCACCTCGGCCCCCGATTCCGTCACCTTGATCGCCGCTGGCGCGGTGGGTTCGACGGTGGGCTCTGCAATGGCCTCCACCGCGGCTTCTGCCGCAGGCTCTACCACAGGATCTGCCGCAGGCTCCTCCTCCGTCTCGGCGCTGGCAATCTGCGCCTCCGCGACTGGCAGGATCACCGGCGCAATCGCCACGGCCTCTACCCCGGCCAAACTGCGGCCATCCGCCAATGTCGCCACCAGCGTCATCATCCGCGCCGCACCCGAGGGTGGCATCGTGAACACCGTCGCGAACTGCCCCGAACTGTTGGCCCCGACCGTGGCAACTTCGGCCCCGTCCACCAGCACCGACACCTTTGCCAGCGCCTCGGTCCGCCCGGCCAGCGTCGTCAGTCCATCCGGTGCCACCCGCAGCACGTCAATCGTCGGGGCGAGCAGCGCCACAACCGGGGCTTCGACCACCGCCGGGGCCGCCGCAGCGACCTGCGCTGGCGCTGTCTCTGCCCCGGCGTCAGGCGCTGCCTCTGCCACCGCCTCGGCCACCGGTTCAACCGCAGGCGCTGCCGAGGGTTCGACCGCACTGACCAGCGCCGCAGGCTCCACAGGCACCGCCTTTGGTCCGCGCCCCTGCACCGCGACCCAGACCGTCATCGCCACCACAACCGCGACCGCGGCCCCCACGCCGCCCCGCGCCGTTCCGTTCATATCCGCCCATCGCGCCATCGTCGCCCCCCGTCCCGTTCCCATCCCGTGCGGTCGTATTTGAAGTCACTCGACCGTCACTTTCCCTTTGCAGGAAACCCCTATATCAGGGCCGAAAGCAACATATTTCCGGGGAAACGGCACCATGGCCGGACAAGCGTCGATCTGCGTCTTCTGCGGGGCCCGCCCCGGCACCGATCCCGCCTATGCAGCAGCCGCCGCCGCCTTGGGCGAAAGACTGGCCGCGCGCAACTGGCGGCTGGTGTACGGCGCGGGCGATGTCGGGCTGATGGGCGTCGTCGCCCGCACGGCACAGGCCGCAGGCGCACAGACCTTTGGCGTCATCCCGGTGCATCTGTTGAAACAAGAGGTTGGCAAAACCGACCTGACCCGCTTTGTCATCACCGAAGACATGCATGAACGCAAAAAGGTGATGTTCATGAACTGCGACGCCATCGTGGTTCTGCCCGGCGGTGCCGGTTCGCTGGACGAGTTTTTTGAGGTTCTGACCTGGGCGCAGATCGGCCTGCATGCCAAGCCGATCTTTTTGCTGAATGTGAACGGCTATTGGCAGCCCTTGCTGGATCTCTTGACCCATATCATCGCGCAAGGCTTTGCCGATGCCAGCCTTTTGGGTCATTTCACCGTGGTCAGCGATGTCGCCGCTTTGGAAACCGCACTGGACGCCCGCCTGTCCTGACGCCAGCTCTCAGCGGAATACAGCACCAGCGCCGCCCAGATCAGCGTCAACGCCGCCCAATGCCAGGGTGTGAACGGATCGCCCATGATCAGCGCCGCACAGCCCACTTGCAGTGTCGGATTCAGATATTGCGCCACACCCAATGTGGACAGCCGGATATTCTGCGCACCATAGGAAAATAGGATCAGCGGCCCCGCCGTGATTGCCCCGGTCAGGGGCAGCATCCAGGTCGCTTCTACCTCGCGGCCAAAATACCCCTGTCCCTGCCCCAGATGCAGCCAAAGCAGAAAGGCCAGCGCCAAGGGGGCCAGCACCAGAACCTCCAGCGTGACCGAGGCGGTGGCGTCGGTTTTCAGACCGGTCTTGGTGCGGCTGTAGGCGGCGAAACTTGCCGCCAGACCCAGCGCAATCCAAGGTGCCACCCCCAGCCCCCAGGTCAGCAGCCCGACCGCCGCCGTCGCCAGCCCGATCGACAGGCCCTGCAACAGGCTCAACCTTTCGCCAAGTGTCAGCACACCCAAGCCCACCGCCATCAGGGGAAAGATGTAATAGCCAAGCCCCGCCTCAACCGCGTGGCCATTCTGGATAGCCCAAATGAACACCCCCCAGTTGAAGGAAATCAGCAGCGCCGTCAGCAGGATGCGCGGCATTTCCGGCCCGCGCGCCGCCTGCCCCAGCAGCCGCCATTTGCCCTGCACCACCATCAACAACCCAAAAATCACCGCCGACCATAGCGTGCGTTGCGCCAGCATTTCGCCCGAGGGGATGCGCGCCAGATAGCGGTAGTACAGCGGCGCCAACCCCCAGATCACGCAGGCCACCAAAACCCCGATCACCCCTTTGCGCGCCGGGGTCATGGGCTTCCCGCCACGGCCAGAAAAATGGCCTGCGAGGGCTTTCCCCCGCAGGCCATGTCGATGGTTTTCGAAAGGTTCACGCCTACAGCTTGGCGGCGACCGCTTCCCAATTGACCAGCTTCTCAAGGAAGTTGCTCAGATAGGCGGGGCGCTTGTTGCGGAAGTCGATGTAATAGGAATGCTCCCACACATCGCAGCCCAGCAGCGCGGTCTGACCAAAGCACAAGGGATTGACGCCGTTTTCGGTCTTGGTGACCTTCAGCGCGCCCGAGGCATCCTTGACCAGCCAGGCCCAGCCCGACCCGAACTGACCCGCACCTGCCGCCGCAAAGTCCTCTTTGAACTTCGCAACCGACCCGAAGCTTTCGGTCAGCGCCTTTTCCAGATTGCCCGGCATGGCCTTGCCGCCCGGCCCCATGATCTCCCAGAACAGGGCATGGTTCCAATGCTGCGAGGCATTGTTGAAGATGCCGTTCTGCGCGACCGAGGTGGCGTTATAGGTGCCTTTGACGATATCTTCGACCGACTTGGATTCCCATTCGGTGCCGGCAATCAGCTTGTTGCCGTTATCGACATAGGCTTTGTGGTGAATGTCGTGGTGGTATTCAAAAGTCTCTTTCGACATGCCAAGCGACGCCAACGCGTCATGGGCATAGGGCAGATCGGGAAGGGTGAAAGCCATGGTATCTCTCCTGAAACGATACGAATTCCTTGTGGTCAATAAGGGTTCTGACCAGCCGAAGGTCAAGGGCTGGCGGGGGTGCCAAAGTCTTTTCCTAAGAAAATATACGCAGAACCGCCGATAGCCGCCAGTTAGCCCAACTCTGATCCCGGATGTGCGGAATGAGTCAGCAGTCCCATCATATACCCAGCGACCGACCGGAAGCAGACCACCCGGAACCCATCGTCGATGGCCCAGAAAGCCGCCGCCACCTGCGCGGCCCTTGTGCGGCGCAATTCGCCCGGTGCCAAAGCGTCGAAATCGACCGGGCAAAGCTTGCGCAGCACCTGATCGGCCTTGGCCCCGGTCACATCAAACACCGCGCGCGCATCGGATACCACCGCCGCCAGATGGTGATCAGCCCCCATCGCCTTGGCAATCGCCGCCATCGCCGCCCCGGTGTCGGCATAGGGCATCACCAACAGATATTCGTCCGGGCTCATCCAGGCGAGGGCCTTGTCGCCGCCCACCACGATCCGGCGCTGCGCGGGCACCGCCAATCCCACCGCCGCCTTGATCGCCTTGGCCAATCCCTTGACCTCGGGTTTGGCGCGCAGCGAAATCATCCCAAGCGGGCCAATTTCACGCAACATCGCAAAGCCGTCGAACTGGGCATGGCCCAGTGCCGAAACCGGATCAGACATTCTGCTTTTCCCCTTCCTTGTCGTAAAACACCGGGTCAACAACCTTCGCCTTCACCGTCCCGTTCGGCAGGGTGTTAAACTCCACCACCTCACCCAGCCGGTCCAGACCGCCCACAATCAGCCCCATCGCGATCCCCTTGCCCAACGTAGGCGAGTGATAGGTTGAGGTAACCCGGCCTTGGGTATTGCGCTGGCCATTCGCATTGACGCCCTCGGCCACGATATAAGACCCGTCCGGAATGACCGACCCGTCCAGTGTTTCAAACCCAGCGAGTTTGAAGCGGTCCGTGCGCGCCAGATAAACCCGCTCTTGCCCGCGCTTGCCCAGATAATCCGCTTTCTTCTTTGAAATCGCCCAGCCGAGGTTCAGATCCTGCGGGATCACCGTGCCGTCGGTTTCGTCCCCCATCATGATGAACCCCTTTTCGGCGCGCATCACATGCATGGCCTCGGTGCCGTAGGGCATGACACCCAGATCCGCCCCCGCCGCCACCAGCTTTTCCCAAAGCTCCAGACCCAGACTGGCCGGAACCGCGATTTCATAGGACAATTCGCCTGAAAAGCTGATCCGGTAAACCCGAACCGGCAATCCGGCCAGATTGCCCTCGGCAAAGGCCATGAAGGGCAAGGCGTCCTTGGACAGATCCATGCCGCCCAAACGCTGTAGCAGATCACGCGCGCGCGGCCCGGCCACGGCGATCTGGGCATATTGTTCGGTCACATTGGCGGTAAAGACCTGCCAATCCCACCATTCACATTGCAGCCAATCTTCCATCCAGCCATGGATCCGTTCCGCTCCGCCCGTCGTGGTGTGGCACAGCCAAGAATCCTCGGACAGGCGTACAACCACGCCGTCGTCCGACAGGAACCCTTGCTCGTTGCACATCAGCCCATAGCGGCATTTTCCCACCGGCAGGTTGGACATGACATTGGTATAAAGCATGTCCAGAAACCGCCCCGCATCCGGTCCCTTGACCACGATCTTGCCAAGCGTTGACGCATCCAGCAGCCCGACATTGGCCCGCGTGTTCAAGATCTCGCGGTGAACCGCCTGATCGTGACTTTCGCCAGCTCGTGGATAGCAATAGGCCCGCCGCCACAGACCCACCGGTTCAAGGTAAGCCTTCTGCGCCTCGTGCCAGCCATGCATCGGCGTGCGCCGCAACGGTTGAAAAATGTCGCCGCGCGATTCGCCCGCCAAAGCGCCTATTGGCACCGGAGTGTAAGGTGGCCGGAATGTCGTCGTCCCCACATTCGGGATCTTGTCGTTCAGCGCATTGGCCAAAACGGCCAGACCGTTGATATTGGACAGCTTTCCCTGATCCGTCGCCATGCCGAGGGTGGTGTAGCGTTTGGTATGTTCAACGCTGGAATAGCCCTCCCGCGCGGCAAGCTGGACGTCCGACACCTTCACATCGTTCTGGAAATCCAGCCACATCTTGGTGCGCAGTTTGGTATTGGCCCCCTGCGGCATCACCCAGACCGGCTCCATCGCGGCCTCGGTGGCGACGTCAGCCTTGGCCAGATTGGCATCGGACTTCAGACCCATCTCGC
>JANNBI010000035.1:0-2287 GCA_031385345.1 Paracoccaceae bacterium
CTCTGAATTTGCTTAGCCTCAAACAAATATCCTACGGCCATTTCACCCCCCATTTGCAATCCGGCCACTCTAGACAGGGCGCCATGTTGGCGTCAATTAAACGATTTGGCCTGCCGACGTTTCCGCCGACAGACCCGCTCACAGGTTCGAATCCACGGTGACAATCGGCAACTGAACAGGTTCAACCGTGAGAGCCATTCGAAACGTGCCCGTAATCGTCACACTGGTTTCCGGGGCCGGGAGTGAGGTCCAGCCGACCACCAGAATCTGTCTTCCAGCGTCGTCACCTAGCTGCACGCCACCCAAACCCAGCACACTTCTCCAGTCCTGCACCACGCCGGAAATCGCCACCATCTTCGCTTCGTTGGCTTGGGGCTGGCGGATCAACTCCGCCAGCCCCACCGTCCAAATCGGCCCCTCGGACCGAACGTCTTTGCCGCCAAACCAGAAAACAGGGGCGGCGACGGAGGTAACCAACATCAGCAAACGGACCATCTGATCCTCCTTTCCGAGCCGCGGGCCTTAGGTTCCGTTTGACAGCGCCGTATCGAGCCGCCGCGCCGGGTTGTCGATGATCCGGTGGGCAATCGCATCGGCATCGGCAACGATCCTGTCGGTTGCCTGGCCCACGGCGGTCCTTGCCGCGTCGCCACGATGCGCCGCAATGCGGCCCTCGGCGATCTGCTTGTCGAGGGCCAGCAGGCGCGTTTGCTCTTCCTGATATGCTTGGTTTTGCACATCCGACATATCGTTCTTATTGGCCGCCATGCTCTGCGCCGCCACCCGCGCAATCTCGCGGTCAATGACTGCCATGGTGCCAAGGTTTTCGGCAATCGCCCGCCTTTTTTGCACTCGTCCGGCCCGGCGCGATGCGGAAATCTAGCTCTTGGCTCTTGGCTCTTTGCGTGGATATGCTGTTGGATTGCATCCTGCATCATCACCACGCTGTCCCGGTTGACGGACCTTGCGATTCGCCACCGCGCTAGGGCTCCGCCGGACCGTTGCACTTGGTCCAACATGGTTCCAATTTCGCGCACGGTGTCGCTGGCCGTCAGGTCAAAGGCTAAGTTGCGAATCGAATTAATTGGGGAAGTGATTGTCATGTCTTTGCCCTTTCATGGCTAAGTTTCGGTATGGGGAATGTAGGGCAGGGCAGACCCTACATCTGAAGGATTAATCCGCGCTCAGCCTTCCCGCGCTGCGCCCTCGACGTTGTCATGCAGATAGTCACCGAACCACTTGCGGGTTTGGGCCGCCGTCTGACGATCGCGCATTGCGGCCTGATAGCGGTCGTTCGCTGCTGCCGCTGCCTCGCAGGGATTGGCCGAGCGGCTGCGAATGGTTGCCAGAGCGTCATCCGCCATGGCAATGCGAGCGGCGGCGTCTACCTCGAATTCGGTGTCGGCGCGCAGGGCATAGGCCGACGGTGCGGTTTGCCACAGCGAAACCATTACGCCGGACAAATCCAGAAACATAATGACCACGTTGACCCCCAAAGCTGCGATGCGGACAGAGGGAGCGGTCGCGATCAGTCCGCAAACGCCTCTTGCCGCGGGATCAAACCATCGGCGGGCGGTTGATATTCCGGGTCGGCCAAAAGCGCCGCTGCAACCCGCGCGTCATAGTGCGCTATTAAATCCCCGCGCCTCCCCACCAGGTCTGCTCGTTCCTGATCAAAGGCCGGAAGTTTGGGCAAAGCCGTGTCCAGCGCCGTCGCATCGCCCTTTTCGGTGGCAGCTTGCGCCGATGCAATCCCGGCCAGCCGTGTCTTGGCAGCCACAATTTCGCCCGCATAGATCTGGGCGTTGGCGACAAAGGGGTCGTTGCGCTTGCCGCGCCCCTTTGCCTGCTTGTGCCCATCACAAGTGCAGTATCCCCGACGATGCAGCGCAGCATGTCGATCCAAGCAGCCTCGTTGGCTGTGATCGGTGCCGTCGACGGTAACTTGAACCCTTCATAAAAGCGTCGGTCATTCATTGTCATTTCCCGAACACTCCGCGGATAACGGTTGCGGCCCGCGACGTCAGCCGCGGATCAGTATCGCCAGATGCGTCTCGGATCTCATTGATCCAAGCCATTTCGTTCTTGGTGACCGGTTGGCCGATGATGTCGTAGATCGCTGCAGCCGCCGTGCTGCCTTCGCTTTGTTCGAGCGCCAGGCGCAGCAGAAGGGCAGGGTCAGATTCCAGCGCCTTTGCAAGTGCAGGAACACGGTCGATCGGCAGCTTGGTCGATCCTTTCTTGATCATCGTGACCATGTTAGGGTTCACGAACCCGGCCTCTTCGG
>JANNBI010000038.1:0-2317 GCA_031385345.1 Paracoccaceae bacterium
CAGAATCCCCATTGATCGGTGGTGCCGTCGCCGTCCTTGTCCAGCGTCAGTTTGGCGGCATTGGCGCGCAGATCGGCATAGGTCCAGGTGTCGTCAGGATAGGCCAGACCGGCGGCGTCGAACATATCCTTGTTGTAATACAACACAATGGTCTGAAAGTCGCGCGGCAGACCAAAGATACCGTCGGCGGTTTTATACGCCTCCATCGTGATCGGATAGACGCCGTCCAGCAGGGCCGGGGCGGCGTCAAGATAGGGGGCTAAGTTCAACAGCACGTCGCGCGATTGCCAGTCGCGGTACAAAGGCGCATCCATGGCAAACACGTCCGGGGGCGTGCCCCCGGCCATCTGCACCCGCAGTTTTTCCCAGTAGCTGTCCCAATCCGCGACCTCGACCGTCACTTTGATGTCGGGGTTCAGCGCCTCAAACCCCTCAACGACGACCTTCCAGGCCTCTGCCTCTTGGGGGCTGCCCCACATCAGGTAGGTGATGTTGGTTTCGGCATGGGCGGCGATGGGAAGTGAGGTCGTCAAAAGCAAGGCGCTTAGGCGGGCAAGATGTGTCATGTCAGTCCTCCTGATGATGGGGAAATGGGGCAGCGTGGGATCGGTCCGTCATGGTCAAAGCGGCAGGCGTTGCAGGCTGGTGGCGTCGAACAGATGCGACAGGCCGGGGCGGGGGCGCAGGGCGATGGTGTCACCCTTGGTGATCGGCGGGCGTTCCATGAACAGCGCATTGACTGCCAGATCGCCGGATTTCGTGGCGACGAACATGGCAGTTCCGGTGCTTTCCACCGCGACCACCCGCGCGCTGATCGACCCCGGCGTGCCGGGCGGCACCAGATCCAGATGTTCAGGCCGGATGCCAAACAGCACCGCGCCTTGGGCCGGCAGATCCAGCGCCAGATCGACATCGGCCCCGATGCGGACCGTGCCCTCTGTGGCAACCCCCGCCAGAAGGTTCATCGCCGGAGAGCCAATGAACCCAGCCACAAAGGCGTTCACGGGATGGTCGTACAGGTCCAGCGGGCGGCCCACCTGTTCCAGCCGCCCCGCGCGCATCACGACGATCCGGTCGGCCATGGTCATCGCTTCGACCTGATCATGCGTCACGAAGATTGAGGTAGAGCCAAGCCTGTCATGCAGGCCCCGGATTTCGGCGCGCATCTGCACCCGCAGGGCCGCGTCAAGATTGGACAAAGGTTCATCAAACAAGAACACCGCCGGATCGCGCACGATGGCACGTCCCATCGCGACGCGCTGACGCTGCCCGCCTGACAACTGTTTTGGCGCGCGGTCCAGATAGTCGGTCAGGCCCAGAATATCGGCGGCCTTGATCACCGCCGCGTCAGTCGCCGCCCGTGATCCGCCGCGCAGGCGCAGCGAAAACCCCATGTTTTCGCGCACGGTCATATGCGGGTACAGCGCGTAATTCTGGAACACCATGGCGATGTCACGCTCTTTGGGTTCAACCTCGTTCACCACGCGGCCGCCGATGGACACTGTGCCGCCGGTGATCTCCTCCAGCCCGGCGATCATCCGCAACAAGGTGGATTTGCCACAGCCAGAGGGGCCGACCAGCGCCACAAACTCGCCATTGGCGACATCAAAACTGACGCCATGCATCACCTTGCTGGTGCCGTAAGCCTTTTCAACCGCGCGGATCACGACTTCGGCCAAGGGGCACCTTCAAGAGGGAGGGGATCGGTGGAGGGCCGTTGTGGTCATGGCGCCCCTGTCCGCGCTGGCATCGGCAAAGGTCACAGCGCAGCCGAGTTTTGCCAGCCGCGTGCGCCAATCGGCCCCCAAGCGGTCGTCGGTGACCACCTGCATTTCTGCCGCCAGATGCGCCACGCCGTAGGTCAGCCGTGGCCCGAATTTATCGGCATCCGCCAGCACCACCGGCGCGGTGCAGCGTTTCAGCATATGGGCGTTGATCCGCGCTTCCTGATCATCGGCGCTGGAAATGCTGCCATCTTCCGCAATCGCGCCCACGCCCAGAAACAACTGGTCAAACCACAGCCGGTCCAACGCCGCTTCGGCCAATATACCCACCATCGAGGCGTTTTCGGCCCGCAACGTCCCGCCCAGCAAGGTAACGCTGACCTGAGACAGCGGCATCAGCACCTGCGCCACCGGCAGGCAGTTGGTGAAGACGCGCAAGGGCAGGGGGTTCAGCCGCAGCCGCCGTGCCAGTTGCAAAACCGTCGTGCCCGCATCCAGAAAGACCGAGGTGTCAGGGCGTAGCAGATGATAGGCGGCCTCGCCGATGGCGCGCTTCAGGGGCTGGTTGATCTGCTCGCGGTGCTCAAAGGCAA
>JANNBI010000042.1:0-13174 GCA_031385345.1 Paracoccaceae bacterium
AACCGCCGCCTGCGCCGTGGTCAGCGCCACCGCATCCGCTGTTTCCAGCCCCACCAGTGCCGCCGTGGTCAGTGCCGTGATCTGGGCAGTCGTCAGCGCCGCCACTTGCGCGGTGGTCAGGGCCGCGATCTGGGCCGAGGACAGGACCGCGACCTGCGCAGTTGTCAGCGCCGCGACCTTGGTCGCATCCAGAGCCGCCAGACCATCGGTCGTCAGAACCGCCAAATGCGCCGTGGTCAAGGCTGCGACCTGCGCCGTGGTCAGCGCCGCCACCTGATCCGACCCAAGGGCCGCGAATTGGGCCGTGGTCAAGGCGCGCAGGGTGGCAGTGCCAAGCGCTGCCAGATCCGCCGTTTCCAGCGCGGCAATGTCATTGGTGCCGAAGGCCGCGATCTGGGCGGTGGTCAGCACCGCCGCCTGCGCGGTGGTCAGGGCCACCACATCTGCCGTCTCCAGCGCCGAGATGGCGGCAGTTGACAGGCTTTGGACCTGCGCGGTGGTCAGGGCAGCGACCTGCGCCGGGGTCAGCGCCAGAATCTGCGCGGTGGACAGGGCGGCCAGTTGCGCCGTGGACAGGACCGCGATCTGGCCCGTGCCAAGGGCCGCCACATCGGCAGTATCCAGTCGCGCGAATTGGGTCGGCACCAAAGAGGTGATTTGCGCCGTGGTCAGTGCGGCAACCTGCGCCGTGGTCAGGGCCTGAAACTGGGCCGAGGTCAGGGCCGCGATCTGCCCTGTGGACAGGGCGGCAATCGCCCCTGTGGCCAGCGCTGCCACCTGACCGGTGGCCAAGGCAGCGATCTGCGCGGTGCCAAGTCCGACAGCTTGGGTCGAGGACAGGGCCGCCATGCTGCTGGTCGAAAGCTTCGAAATCTGGGCCGTGCCAAGGCTGGCCAGTTGCGCCGTGGTCAGGGCGGCAACTTGCGCCGATCCCAATGCCGCGACCTGCGCCGTGGTCAGGCCCAGCATTGCCGCCGTGGTCAGAACCGCCAGATCCGCCGTCTCCATCGCGGCAAGGGTAGGGGCAGAGATCGCAGCGACCTGCGCCGAGGACAGCACCGCCGCCTGCGCCGTGGTAATCGCCACCAGATCGGCGGATTCCAGACCGCGCAGGGCCGCGGTTGACAGTTTGGCCACCTGCGCGGTGGTCAGGGCCGCGACCTGCCCTGTGGACAGCGCCGCCACCTGAGCTGAAGATAGCGCCGCGATCTGCCCGGTGGACAGGGCCACAACCTGGCCGGTGCTAAGCGCGCCGATGGCCGAGGTGGCCAGCCCCGCAACCTGTGCGGTCGTCAGGCCAAGGATCTGCGCCGTGGTCAGCGCCGCAACCTGCGCCGTGGTCAAGGCCCCGACTTGCGTCGAGGTCAGCACCGCCATCTGTGCCGAGGTCAGCGCTGCGATCTGCGCGGTGGACATGGCCGCCACATCGGCAGCGTCAATCTTGGCCACCGCCGCCGTTGACAGCGCACCGATCTGCGCCGTGGTCAGGGCCGCGACTTGGGTCGAGGTCAGCGCCGCCGCTTGGGACGAGGTCAGGCCCCGGATCGCCGCCGTGCTCAGCGCCGTCAGATCGGCGGTTTCCAGTTTGGCCACCGCCGCCGTTGACAGCGCCGCAAGTTGTCCCGAACTCAGCACCGCGGCCTGCGCGGTTGTCAGGGCAACGGCAGCCGCCGTTTCCAACCCCTTCAGGCCAAGGGTCGAGACGGCGGCGATCTGCGCCGTGGTCAAGGCGGCCATTTGGGCGGTGGTCAGCCCGCCGATCTGGGCGGAATCAAGGGCTGCGACCTGCGCGGTGGTCAGGCTGGCGATCTGCGCTGTGGACAGGCTGGCAATGTCGGCGGCGTCGATATCGGCCACGGCGGCAGCCGACAGCGCGGCCAGTTGCGCGGTGGTCAAAGCGGCAATTTGCGCCCCGGTCATGACGGCCAATTGCGCGGCGGTCAATCCGCGCACTGCCAAAGTGGTCAGCGCCGCCAGATCGGCGGTTTCCATCCGCGCGATGGCGGTGGTGCTGATCGCCCCGATCTGAGCGCTGGTCAGAACCGCCGCCTGCGCGGTGGTCAGGGCGACGATATCGGCCGTTTCCAACCCCTTCAGCCCAGCGGTCGACAGGGCGGCCACCTGCGCGGTGGTCAGGGCAGCGATCTGCGCCGTGGTCATGGCCGCCAGCTGCGCCGACCCCAGCGCCGCGATCTGCGCCGAACCAAGGGCCGCGATCTTGGCAGTGGACAGGGCCGCCAGATCGGCCCCGTCAAGGGCTGCCACCGCGCTGACCGAAAGGGCTTGCAGTTGCGCCGTGGTCATCGCCGCCAGTTGCGCCGAGGTCAGCGCCACCGCCTGCGCCGAGGTTAGCCCGGCGACCGCAACCGATGACAAGGCCGCAATGTCCGCCGTTTCAATTTTGGCGATGGCGGCGGTGCCAAGGGCGGCCAGCTGCCCGCTGGTCAGGACGGCGGCCTGCGCCGTGGTCAGGGCCACGACATCCGCCGTTTCCAACCCCTTCAGCGCGGCGGTGGACAAGGCAAGGACCTGGGCGGTGGACAAAACGGCCACCTGCGCCGTGGTCAGGCCCGCAACCTGGGCCGAGGTCAGGGCGGCCACCTGACCGCTGGTCAATGCCCCGATCTGGGCAGTGGACATGGCGGCAATCCCCGCCACGGCCAGCTTTCCGACATCCGCCGTCGTCAGGGCCGCGACCTGCGCCGTGGTCAGTGCCGCCACCTGACCGCTGGTCAGGGCCGCCGCCTGCGCCGTCGTCAGCCCCTTGATCGCCGCCGTGGTCAGGGCCGTCAGATCCGCCGTTTCCAGCTTTGCGACCGCCGCGGTGCTGATCGCGGCCAGTTGCGCACTGGTTAGGACCGCCGCCTGCGCCGTGGTCAGCGCCACGGCATCCGCCGTTTCCAACCCTTTCAGCGCCGAGGTGGACAGGACCGCCACCTGCGCTGTCGTCAGGGCCGCCACTTGCCCCGTCGTCAGCCCCGCCACCTGACCCGAGGTCAGAACCGCCGTCTGGCCCGTCGTCAGGGCCGCAACCTGCGCCGTGGACAGGGCCGCGATGCTGGCCACGCTTAACTTCGTGACCGCGCCGGTGGACAAAGCGCGCAACTGTGCCGTGCTAAGCGCGCCGACCTGCGCCGTCGTCACCGCCGCCGCCTGGGCCGAAGTCAGCCCCGCCACGGCCAGATTGGTCAGGGCCGCGATATCCTGCGTCTGCATCTTTGACAGCGCCGCCGTGCTGATCGCGGCCACCTGCGCGCTGGACAATGCCGCCGCCTGCGCCGTGGTCAGCGCCACCGCATCCGCCGTTTCCAGCCCCTTCAGCGCCGCCGTGGACAGAGCCGCGACTTGTGCCGTGCTTAGCCCCTCAATCTGGCCCGTGGTCAGGGCCGCCATCTGTTCAGAGCTGAGCGCGGCCGTTTGGGCGGTGGACAGGGCCGCGATCTGATCGCTGGTCAGGGCCGGGATCTGCGCCGTGGTCATCGACCGCACCTCTGCCGTGGTCAGACCGGCGATGGCTGCGGTGCTAAGGGCCGCGATCTGGGCAGTGGTCAGCGTGGAAATCGTGGTCATGTTGGCTCCGAATCGGATGAGGCACGCGGTTGCCTTGGCGGCGAAACCGATGCGGTTGAAGGCCGTTCAGGCCAATCCTGTAGCGATCAGGGTTTCAGGTCTTGCTTAGGAAAGGGTGAAGGCGGCTGTCGGCCCTTGGCGATTTGGGCGGCAGACGGCGCTGAAATTGCGTCCGATTTTAATCAAGGTCTTTGCAGAGCGTTGTCCGGGTGGGATTTGGAAATATTTGCGCACAGACAGGAGTTTTTCACGCTTTGTTCTCGGTTTTGCCGCGCAATCCCTTACAGCGGCTTGCCCCTAGCCCGCCCGATGATCGTCAGGAGAACCCGATGTCCGCCCCATTTGCGCTTCGTTTCACGCTGCCCTGTGACCGGGCCGACGTGGCGGGATTTCTGGCTCAACCGGGGGGGCTGGCGGCAACGCCGGACGGGCTGACGGCGCATCTGGAACGGGCGGTCGGGGGGCTTGATCTGATGGGGCTGGTGGGTCTGGCGGAAACCGCACCACCCACCGACGCGGCGCGGCTGTATGATCTGTGGCTGCGCGTGCAGGCGGATAATCCCGGGGCCTGCGCGGCCTGGTTCAATCTGGGGGTCTTGCGTGGTCGCGCGGGCGATCCGGCGGCAGCGGCGCTGGCCTACCGCGCGGCGCTGCGCCTGAAACCCGATCTGGCCGAGGCGGCGATCAACCTTGGTACCGCGCTGGAAGCCACGGGCGATGCCGAGGCGGCGCTGGCCACATGGCGCGCGGCCCTGCCGCCGCCCGCGCTGCGTCAGGTGCTGCACAACCAGTTGGGCCGGGTGATGGAAGGGCAGGGCCGTCTTGGCCCGGCGGCCGAGGATCTGCGGGCATCCTTGTTGATCTCGCCGGATCAGCCGGATGTGCAGCAACATCTTGTTCATTTGCGCCAGAGGATGATGGCCTGGCCGCCGACCGATCTGGCGGTGCCGGGGGTCGATGCGGCCACCGCGGCGCGCCATTGCGGGCCCTTGGCGGCGCTGGCCCTTTTTGACGATCCGGCGGAACAGGCGGCGGCGGGCGCGGACTGGATCGCGCGCAAGGTGCCCTGGCCCGGCCCGGCGCTGGCCCCGACGCAGGGCTATGCACATGACCGGATCCGCATCGGCTATCTGTCGACCGATTTTTGCCGCCATGCGATGTCTTTTCTGATCGCGGAACTGCTGGAACGCCACGACCGCACAAGGTTTGAGGTTTATGGCTATTGCGCCTCGCCCGAGGATGGCAGCGATGTGCGCGCCCGCGTCATCGCGGCCTTTGACCAGTTCGTGCCGATCACAGCCCTAAGTGATGCGCAGGCCGCAGCCCGGATCCGCGCCGATGAAATTGACATTCTGATCGACCTGAACGGGTTGACCAAGGGCGCCCGGCTGGAGATTTTGCGTTGGAAACCGGCGCCGGTGCAGGCAACCTATCTGGGCTATATCGGCCCGGTGCCGCTGCCGGAACTGGACTATATCCTGTGCGACGCGGTGACCATCCCGGTGGAGCACGAGGCGGCTTACCTTCCGAAACCGCTGCGGATCGACGGCTGTTATCAGGCCAATGACAGCACCGCGCCACGCGCCGTCGCGGTGTCACGCAAGGAAGAGGGGCTGCCGGAAAATGCCTTCGTGTTCAGCTGCATGTCGCATGCCTACAAGATCAGCGAACCGATGTTTCAGACCTGGACAGAGATCGTGCAAGAGGTGCCGGGGTCGGTCCTGTGGATGATCGACGACAACCCCGAGGCGCGGCAGGCCACCGTGGCGCGCTGGCAGGCGGCGGGTCTGGCGGCTGACCGGTTGATCTTTGCGCCCCGTGTGGACCCGGACCGGTACCGTGCGCGGCTGGCATTGGCCGATCTGTTTCTGGACACCAGCCCCTACAATGCCGGGACCATCGCCTCGGACGCGCTGCGGATGGGGCTGCCGCTGGTCACTTTGCAAGGCCGGGCGTTTTCGTCGCGCATGGCGTCAAGTCTGTTGCTGGCGGTGGGGCTGCCGCAGGGGGTGACGACCAGTTTGGCGGACTACAAACGCCGCGCCTGTCAGATTGCAACGACGCCGGCACTGCATGCCCAGATGACGACGCATCTGGCCGGGGGGGCATGGGCGCGCACCCTTGGCGACGCCCCCGGATTTGCCCGACGGTTCGAGGCCGCAGTGACCAGCGTGCTGCGCCGGCCGGATGCAGACCCGGCCTGACCCCATCTGCAATCCACCGTCAAAGGCGAGAAAGGCGAGTGATGCCAAACCTTTCGGACATAAGATTGCAAGTCTTGTGCTGCCCGACCCGCAGATCCGGCGCGTCCTGACACGACCAGACTGGCCGATGCCGCGTCCTTCAGCAGCGTTTTGATCTTGACGCGCCTCAGCGATGGCATTTTAAGCAATCTTGCGAGTGCTGGGTCGTGGCCAGCAATCTGCCACAGGCAGTTATGGCATTTTTGCGCCGGATGGGCCAAACTCGCCACATGAATTTTAGAGTTGAGGTCAGGGACGAGATGGACTTTTCGCGGATCCTGATCACTGGTGGGGCTGGTTTTATCGGCTCTCGGCTTGCGCTTCGGTTGCGGGCTATGGGCAGTCATGTCACGGTTTATGACAATTTCCACCCCCAGGCCCATGCGGGCAATGACGACACCAGGTCTGCATTGCGCGCGGCGGGGGTGCAGATTGTCACCGGGGATCTGCGCGATGCCACGGACCTGCGGGCGGCTGTCGCCACTTGCGATCCGCAGGTTGTTTACCATCTGGCGGCGGAAACCGGCACCGGGCAATCCTTTGATCTGCCTGTGCGGTACATGGATGTGAACGTCACCGGCACCGCACATCTGATCGAGGCGATCCGGGCCTGCGGTCCTTCGGTCGCGCGGGTGGTGCTGGCGGGCTCTCGGTCAGTTTACGGCGAGGGGGCTTGTGTGACCACCGCCGGTCAGCCGACCCCGGCGGTGGCGCGGTTGCCCGCCGATATGGCGCGCGGCGATTTCGCGCCGAAGGACCGGCAAGGGCAGGGTCTGATCCCGGTCAAGACCAATGCCGATTGCGTGGTCGCCCCTGCCTCCATCTATGCCTCCAGCAAGTTGATGCAGGAATATCTGTTGCAGCAGGGTTTCTGGGGCACCGGGGTTGAGGTGGGGATTTTGCGCCTGCAAAATGTTTACGGTCCCGGCCAGTCGATGAACAATCCTTATACTGGCGTCTTGTCGATCTTTTGCCGCCAGATCCTGGAAGGCAAACGGCTGAATATCTTTGAAGATGGTGACATCATCCGGGATTTCGTGCTGGTGGATGATGTGGTCGCGGCCTTTGTGGCCATCGGGCGGGTGGCTCGGATGCCGGGCGAAATCCTGGATATCGGCCAAGGCAAGGCCACCAGCATTTTGCAGGTCGCCCAACAGCTTTTGACAATTCTGGGCCATGACCCGGCCCGCATCACCGTCACCGGGGCGTTCCGGCCCGGCGATATCCGGCACGCGGTGGCCGATATTTCGCGCGCAAAAGCCTTGCTGGGCTGGTCGCCACAGGTCGAGGTTGAAGACGGGTTGCGCCGTCTTGCCGATTGGTCGCGCACCAATCATCTGATATTTGCATAACCATAGCCAAGCAGATAGGGACAGCGGGCGCGGGCAATTCTGCTTGCGCGGGTGGCGCGTTGCGGTCATTTTGGATCCGGTCAGACCCGCCCACGCAGCGCCTTCAATCTGTTAACGAGTTGATCTTGAACGGTTTAGTTCAAGACCCCGATCACGATTTATAAGTTAACCCGGAGCGTTCGAATGCTTTTGTTGCACATTGGGCCGCACAAGACCGCGACCACCTATATCCAGCATAATCTTTTCGGCACCCAGTCCGCTCTGGCCGAACGCGGTTGGATTTATCCGGAGTTCGGGACGTTTGGCATGTCCGGCCACCACGACATCGCCCATAATCCCGACCGTTATCTGGCCGGGGAACAGACCGCCGCCCTGACCGAAGTTGGCGCCAGGGCCAAAGCTGCCGGGCAGAACATCGTCCTGTCGGCCGAGGGGTTTTGCCGCTGGTCGCCGCAACGCTTTCGTCAGTTGGCGCAGGTTTTGGGGCAAGAACAGGTGCATCTGGTCTATACCGTGCGCGACCCGTTTGACGTGCTGTATTCCTATTGGGCCGAAGAGGTGAAGCAGGGCTATTCCAAAAGTTTTGCCGACCGGTTCATCGAAAACATCACCACCGGGGCAAAGTCGCGTCTGATGAACCCAATGCGCGACCTGACGCTGCCTCTGTCGGCCAAAACGGCGCAGGTCAGCGTGATCCCCTATAATGTCCTGATCGCGGATAACATTGATATCTATGACCATTTCAGCGCGACATTTCTGGGCATCACCGATGTGCCGAAGGTGGATTCACGGCCGAAAAATACCGCCCTTGGTATTGAAATCACCGAATTTATGCGCCTGATGACAACGGTTCACGGCAAAGGGGCAGAGCATATCGGGCCGCAGTTGCGTCAAAAGTTCATGGCCGCCAACCCCCGCACGGAACAACTTGTGCTTGCCGATCTGGTGCGCGAGCAAGGCGAGGCAGCGCGGCGGGTAATTGCGATGGACGGGCTGGATCTGCTAAAACGCCGGCTGGAACAGGTAGCGATCAAGGGGCTGGACGGTCTTTGGTCTTATCCTATTGAGGGCAAGTCGATTCACAAGGATGGCAAGCAAGAGTTTGTCCATTATGATTCGTTCCTTCTGTGGCAGATCCCCGAGATCCGAGCTGCGGTCGAGGCGCAGTTGGAAAACCTATGATGCAGACGCGTGATCCTTTGGAAAATGTGACCGCGCTTTACGTGATCACCGTGCGTTCGGAACCCGACGACCATGTGCGGTTTGCGCTGAAGGCGTTGCAGGCTTTGGCCGGGCGCTGTGTGGTGATTTGCCCGGCGGACTATGCGACCGATGTAAAGGCGTTGCTCGGTGACCGGCCACAGGACCGAATTTTAGCCCCCGACACCGATATTGTTACGCTTTCGGCCGGTTATAAACAGGGGTTGGCTTGGATCTGGGCGCAAGAGGACGCGGCCTGCGATGTGATCCTGACCGGATCGCATGTCATCGGGCCGCTGCTGCCTTTGGACCCGCGGGCGCTGGAGCTGGCCGGGCAGGATGCCGATCTGTTTTCGCCCTATTGGCACAATGCTGATCTGGACATCCGTATCAAACGCGGGGCCGATGTTGGCCGCTTGCCCAGCCTCGATTTCGCCGTCGTGTCCGCCCGGCTGCTGGCCAACCCCGGATTCCGCGAGTTTTGGACCCGTTTTCAGCCCACAAACGATTTCTGGGAAGAGTTCCAGCGTCTGAACCTTGCCTTCGGCCTCTGGCTGAAATCCGACGACCGACGCGTGATCTATCCGGTCCCCGAAGCGGTGTTGGAAACCTATGATCCGATGATCTCAGAGATTCACAAGCTGATCGCGCATGACGTGCCTTGTCTGCCGATCTCGGTTCTTCGGCTGGACCCGATCCTGCACGATCTTTACGCCACCGATCTGCGGATCGCGCTGGATGATCTGCGGCGGCGTCACCCGGATGTGTACAAACTGGCGATCACCTACGCCTCGCATAATATCCCGCCGCGCGACTTTGCGATGGCCAGCGATCTGTACGAGGTGCTGCCGCTGACCGCGACCGATCCGGCGAAAACCGACTGGGCTTTTGGGCGGATCGCGATTTTCATCCACGCCTATTACGCCGAGATGATGCCCGAGTTCTGGGAGCTGATTGCCCGGATGCCCTGCGCCTTTGATCTGTTTGTCACCACATCAACCCCGGAAAACCGGGATGAGATTGAGGGGTTTCTGCGCGACAAGGGCGTAGCGGCCAGCGATCTGACGGTGGTGGTGGTTGATCAGAACCGGGGCCGTGACATGTCGTCCTTGTTCATCACCTTCCGCGAGGCGGCTTTGTACGGCAAGTACAAGGTCGCGTTGCGGTTGCATTCCAAACGCACGCCACAGGTTTCACGGCAGGTGGGCGAGAATTTCAAGAAATACCTGTTTGAAAATCTGGTGGCCAGCCGGGGCTATATTGCGAATATCCTCGACCGGTTCGAACAGGAGCCGGACATCGGCATGATCATGCCGCCGGTGATCCATGTCGGCTTTGGCACGCTTGGTCATTCCTGGTTCAACAATTTTCAGCCTTTGGCGGTGCTGGCGCGCCAGATGGATCTGAAGGTGAATTACGATGTCGATACGCCGCTTGCGCCCTTAGGAACGATGTATTGGTTCCGCCCCGATGCGCTGTTCAAGATGTTCGACTGGCCCTGGCAATGGGAGGACTACAACCCCGAGCCGCGCCATATCGACGGCGGTTTGGCCCATGTGCAAGAACGGCTGATCTGTTACGTTTGCGTGGATCGCGGCTACCGCGTTTTGATGGCGATGACGCCCGAACAGGCCGGGCGCAGCTATGCCAAGCTGGAATACAAGTTGCAGTTGCTGGCGGCGCGGTTGGCCTCGGGGAATGTGATGATCCAGCGCGATCAACTGGATCAGCTGCGCGTGACCACAAGATCGCTGATCCTGCGCAAGTTGATGGAAACCTATGGGGCCATCGTGCGGCGCTATCCCGGCACACGGCGGACCCTTCGGCCGATCGGGCATTTCATCCGAAGATTGCTGCATCCCCAATCCATGCCAAGGTGACCGCGCCAGACCTTTTTGCAGGCCTTGCCCAAGACAGCGCGCTCTGAAAAAAGGGCGCGGAGGGATCGGGTCGGGTCCGCGGAATATGGGGGGGCGGATGGGGCAGGCCAACAGCGCCGGGCAGGGCAGGGCCCTTGGCCCCATTCGGCGCATTCAGGTACCCGGCCATCTGGGAGAATTGGTGCAAGGCCGCCTTGGCCCGCAAGGTCCGGTGGTGTTGCTGACGCTGCCCTGTCCGGCCCTGCGCATGATGGGTCAGTGGCGCGCGGGGGAGTTTGGCCTCCATCAGCCCGGTCGCGCGGTTCTGACTATGGCGCAGGTGGCGGGGCTGCTGCGCGCGCTGGATCTGCCGCTTCGCGGACAGTTCACCCTGCGCGCCCAGATGCCGCCGGGGGGTGGGGCGGGATCTTCGACGGCGGCGCTGGTGACGATTGCACGTCTGGCCGGGCATCCGGTGACTGCCGCGCGCGATCTGGCGCTGGCCTGCATCGCGGTCGAGGGGGCGTCGGACCCGCTGATGTTCAAGGCCCCGGCAGGGGTTTTGTGGGCATCTCGGCAGGGTCGGATCCTGCGCAGCCTGCCCCCCCTGCCAAGGATGGAGGTTTTAGGCGGCTTCTTTGGCCCGATGCGCCGGACGGACCCCGCTGACAGCCGGTTTGCCGATGTGACCGATCTGGTTCAGGAATTGCCACAGGCCCTGCGCAGCGCCGCCGCTTTGGCCGATCTGTCGAGCGAAAGCGCACGGCGGGCCTTGGCCTTACGGGGTGCAGCGCCCGATCCGACCGACGAACTGGCGCGCGATCTGGGGGCTTTGGGCTATGCCATCGGCCATACCGGCCCGGCGCGGGCGTTGATTTTTGCCCCGGGCTGCGTGCCGCCTCACGCCAAGGCCCTGCTGATTGAAGCCGGATATCGCCAGTTGGTCCAGTTCCACCCGACCTGAACCGCCCGCCGCCAGACCCATGCCGCCAGACCCATGCCGCAATCCGTGGCCTTAGCGCCGCAGCCGGAATTGCCCCGCCCGGCAAAACCGGGCAGAAGGGCGCAAGGATAAGGGGGTTCGGGATGATCGCAGCGGGGGCAATGGCGCTGGCCATGGTGGTGGACGGCGTTTTGGGCTGGCCTGCCGGTCTGTACGCCCGCATCGGCCATCCGGTGACATGGATCGGTCGCGCCATTTCCGCCTGCGACAAGCATCTGAACCGCGACAGGGACAACCCCCGGACCCGCCGTCTGGCCGGGGTGGTGACGCTGGTCGCGGTGACGGCGCTGGCCGCCCTTCCCGCTTATGGTCTGACCCTGTTCCTGCCGCCGGGTCTGCCCGGAGTGATCCTGACCGGGCTTCTGGCCTGGCCGCTGCTGGCGACGCGGTCGCTGTTTGACCACGTGCAGGCGGTGGCGCAGCCCTTGACCGCCGGGAATCTGGCCGCCGCCCGCACGGCGGTGTCGATGATCGTGGGCCGCGATCCTGCGCAGCTGGACCCCGCCGCCGTCGCCCGTGCCGCGCTGGAGAGTTTGGCCGAAAACACCTCGGACGGGATCGTGGCGCCGCTGTTCTGGGGGGTGCTGCTGGGTCTGCCGGGCATCGCGGCCTATAAGGCGGTCAACACGCTGGATAGCATGATCGGCCACCGGACGCCAAGGTTTACCGATTTCGGCTGGGCCTCGGCGCGGTTCGACGATCTGGTCAATCTGGCCCCGGCGCGGCTAACCGGGCTGCTGTTTGCAGCGGTTTCGGGGCGGGGGCGGCGGTCTTTGGCCTGTATGCGGGCGGATGCGGCGCGGCATCGCTCGCCCAATGCCGGCTGGCCAGAGGCGGCGATGGCCGGGGCTTTGGGCATCCGGTTATCCGGCCCGCGCATCTATGCGGACGGTGTGGCGCAGGAGCCTTGGGTCAACGGCGGCGCACCCGATCCCACGCCTGTCGACCTGACGCGGGGGCTGGATCTGTACCGCCGCGCGATGTTTACACTCGGCGCGGGGTTGCTCTTATTGGCGTGGGTGGCGGCATGAGCCGGGACCACGGCGGCGACATGGACCGCGCCATCGCCCGGTTTGGTGGGGCGGCGGGCGACTGGATCGACCTGTCCACCGGCATCAACCGCCAGCCCTATCCGTTGCCGCCGTTGGAGGCCCGGCTGTGGCAAGACCTGCCCCGCGCCGCCGATCTGACCCGGCTGACTGCCAGCGCCTCGCGCCTGTACGGCGTCGACACCGACCATGTGCTGCCGCTGTCCGGCGCGCAGGCCGCGATCCAGCTGTACCCACGCCTTGATCAGCCGGGCCGCGCCCGCGTGCTGGGGCCGACCTATAACGAACATGCCGGGGCACTTGCGGCGCAGGGCTGGCAGGTGGAGACGGTGCTTGATCCCGCCGAACTGGCCGGGTCGGATCTGGCAGTGGTGGTGAACCCCAACAATCCCGATGGCCGACTATGGAGGCCGCAGGATCTGCGCGCCTTGGCGGGATCGGTGGGGCGGCTGATCGTGGACGAAAGCTTTGCCGATCCGGTGCCGCAGGTGTCGCTGGCGGCGTATGCAGGGCAGGGCGGGCTGATCATCCTGCGCAGCTTTGGCAAATTCTGGGGGCTGGCAGGGCTGCGGCTGGGGTTTCTGCTGGCCGCACCGCAAGATGTGGCACGACTTTCCGCCCTCGCGGGGCCGTGGTCGGTGTCAGGTCCGGCCTGCGCGGTCGGGGCGCTGGCCTTGGCCGATGCGGATTGGCAGACCGCCACCACCGCCCGCCTGACCGCCGAGATGGCGCGGCTGGACGCCATGGCCGCGCGCGCGGGCTGGCCGCTGGTCGGCGGCGCACATCTGTTTCGCACCTATTCCACGCCCGACGCGGGGGCTGCGCAGACCCATCTGGCGCAAGCCCGGATCTGGAGCCGGATCTTCCCCTATTCCCCGACCTGGATTCGCCTTGGCCT
>JANNBI010000055.1:0-2113 GCA_031385345.1 Paracoccaceae bacterium
GCAGCGCAGAGATGCCTCGGTCACCGGGTCCAACGGCGACCAGAAGGATACGGTCTGTCGGCCTTGGACAAAGTAATAGGGGCCGTCCTGATGCCATGGGGTTGGTTTGGTGGTGCCGGGTTCCTTGACCAGCACATGATCATGAAACAGCTGTACATAGTCTGACCCCATCAGCCGCGCGGCCACCTGCGCCACCTGCGAGCGGCGGATGACCCGTTCAAATTCCGGGATCCGGGGCCAGTTGCAGTAGTCGTCGAAGAACCGACCGCCCTCGCCCGGTTTCAGGTTTTCAGCACCGTAGGGCCCCGGCTGTGCCATGTTGCGGTCGATCCCCGCGCGCAGATCCGGCACCCAGTCGGCCCACAGGCCCTTGATCAGCACCGCACCGTCGCGCTGATAGGCGTCAACCATCTGATCGGTGACAAGGACGGGGTCGGTCATGGGCAGGGCTTCCTTTTGCAAAGCAGGTCGGTGCAGTGAAACAGAACCCGCCCGATCCTGCAATTCGCCGTTTTTGCACGTCATTTTGACCATGCGATCCCAAACCGCTTTGGAACCCCGCGGGCCATTGCGCGACAAAGGCGAAACAGGGCCGAAAAATGCGGCGGAATTGAAAGTCTTTGCTTCTCGCTTTCAAAGTTTCTGGTTAGAAACCCCTGCGCAGGTTTGAACTGCGGGGATGGTGCGAAGGCATGACAGGACCGATGAACCTCAAGGAACTCTCGCTGAAGTTGAACCTGTCACCGACCACGGTCAGCCGCGCTTTGAACGGCTATCCCGAGGTCAAGGCGGCCACGCGCGAACGGGTGGCAGCGGCGGCCAAGCGGTTCAACTACAGCCCGAACCAGCGCGCGATTCGTCTGGCAACCGGGCGGGCACATGCGGTGGGGCACGTGATTTCCGGCGCGTTGCAGAACGAGATCATGAACCCGATCTTTGCCGATTTCATTGCCGGGGCGGGCGAAACCTATTCGCGCGAAGATTTCGACATGCTGTTGTCAGTGGTCGCGGCCGAAGGCGACGAGGCGGCCTACCGCGCGCTGAAAGCCAAGGGCACGGTCGACGGCGTGATCGTGCAGGGCGTGCGTCTGGATGATCCGCGGATTGGTTTGCTGATCCAGATCGGAATGCCCTTTGTCACCCATGGCCGCGCCACTGGCACCGCGCATGACTATTCCTGGCTGGATGTGAACAACCGCCGCGCCTTTCAGCGCGCGACCGAGTTCTTGCTGGATCTGGGGCACCGCCGGATTGCGCTGGTCAACGGGCTAGAGGCGTTTGATTTTGCCATCCGGCGGCGTGCGGGGTTTACCGATGCTTTAACGGCGCGCGGGATCAGCACCGATCCGGGTCTGATGACCTCGGGAGAGATGACGGAACTTTCGGGGTTCACGGCGGCGTCGAAGATGCTGGATGCGGCGGATGCGCCGACGGCCTTCCTTGCCTCGTCAATGTTGTCTGGGATGGGGATCCGGCGCGCCATCGAGGGGCGCGGTCTGGCGATGGGGCGCGACATCTCGTTGATCATCTTTGACGATGACCTAAGCTATCTGCGCAACGGAACCGATGTGCCGATTTTCACCGCGACCCGGTCGTCGGTGCGTGAAGCGGGCAAGATCGCGGCCGAGATGCTCTTGCACCGGATCGCCAACCCCGATAGCCCGCCCGAACATCGCCTGCTGGAGGCGGAGTTGATCATCGGTCAATCCACTGGCCCCGTGCCGGTATCCCCCCGCGCGAAAGTCTGAATTTCCGGCCTGATTGTCACACGCCGCCCTGATTGTCATACGAAGGACCATTGCCATGACCTCATCTCTTGCGATCCTGGCCGATATCGGTGGCACGAATACCCGGGTGGCTCTGGCCGATGGCAAGGCGGTTGATGCCGCATCGATCCGCCGTTTCGCCAATGCTGATGCGACGGGGCTGGAGCCGATTTTGCGCCGCTATCTGGATGAGGCGGGGATCAAGGCGGTGGACGGCGTCTGCGTGGCGGTTGCCGGTCCGGTGCGCGACGGCGTGGCCGAGATGACCAACCTGTCCTGGATCATCGACAACGCGCAGCTGGTGCGCGCCACCGGGGCCAGCCGAGTGGCGATCCTGAACGATTTGC
>JANNBI010000057.1:0-1914 GCA_031385345.1 Paracoccaceae bacterium
CACATCCCGCATAAGACGGGAAAACTGGGTTAAGGGAACGACACAATGGACCAACTTTCCAAATACGCGCCGCTGATCGCGCGCATCTTTCTTGCGGCGATGTTCATCCCCGCCGGCCTGATGAAAATGGGCGATGTCGCCGGTTTCGCGGGCTACATGGCTTCGGGCGGCGTCCCGGCCATCCTCGCCTGGCCCGCGATCCTGTTTGAAATCGCCCTCGGCGCTTCGATGCTGCTGGGCTTTCAGGCCCGGATCATGGCGCTGCTAGGGGCAGGTTTCTGCATCCTGACCGCGCTTTTGTTCCATTTCGTGCCAGCCGATCAGATGCAAATGACCATGGCTTTCAAGAACTTCGCCATCGCCGGCGGCTTCCTGATGATCTTCGCCCATGGCGCGGGCGCGGTTGCCATCGACAAGTAATCGACCGGCCTGACCACCGCGAAGGGGCAAGCTTGGCTTGCCCCTTTTGCATTCGGGCGCTACATCGGCGCCATGACACACCATCTTCACATCCTTGGCGGCGGCATGGCCGGGTCCGAAGCCGCCTGGCAGGCCGCGCAAATGGGCGTCGCCGTCACCCTGCACGAAATGCGCCCCAAGGTGGGAACCTTCGCCCATCGCACCGGCGATTTCGCGGAGATGGTCTGCTCAAACTCCTTCCGTTCGGATGATGATGAACAAAACGCCGTCGGCCTGCTGCATTGGGAAATGCGCGCGGCCAAGGGTCTGATCATGGAAATGGCCACCCAGCACCGCCTGCCTGCGGGCGGCGCTTTGGCGGTGGACCGTGATCCCTTTGCCGCCGCCGTCACCGAACGGCTGCTGGCCCATCCGCTGATTTCTGTGGAGTATGAGGAGGTTACAGAGCTTCCTTCAACCGGCCACTGGATTATCGCCACCGGCCCCCTGACCTCTGCCGCGCTGGCCAATGCGATCCGCGCCGAAACCGGGGCCGAGGCGCTGGCTTTCTTTGATGCCATCGCCCCCATCGTCTATGCCGATACCGTCGATATGTCCGTCGCTTGGATGCAGTCGCGCTATGACAAAGGCGAAACCATCGAAGAACAGACCGCCTATATGAATTGCCCGATGGACCGCGACCAATACAACGCCTTCATCGACGCGCTTCTGGCCGCCGACAAGACCGAATTTCACGAAGGCGAAACTGCCGGATATTTCGACGGCTGCCTGCCGATCGAGGTGATGGCCGAACGGGGCCGCGAAACCCTGCGCTTTGGCCCGATGAAGCCTGTCGGCCTGACCAACCCCCACAATCCGCAAAAACCCTATGCCGTGGTGCAACTGCGCCGTGACAACCAGTTGGGCACGCTTTACAACATGGTCGGCTTTCAGACAAAGATGAAGTACGGCGCGCAAACTGCTGTTTTCAAAATGATTCCCGGATTGCACGAAGCGAACTTTGCCCGACTGGGCGGCATCCACCGCAACACCTTCCTGAACTCCCCAACCCTGCTGGACGATCAGATGCGCTTGAAATCGCGCCCGAACATCCGCTTTGCCGGACAGGTCACCGGGGTCGAAGGCTATGTCGAATCCGCCGCAATGGGCCTTCTGGCGGGCCGCATGGCCGCCGCCGAGCTGCTGGGCCGCAACCTGCCGCCGCCGCCACAAGGCACCGCGATGGGCGCGTTGGTCCACCACATCACCGGCGGGGCCGAGGCGAAAACCTTTCAACCGATGAACGTCAATTTCGGCCTGTTCCCCCCGATTGACGCCAAGGGCGGACGCCGGGGCCGCAAGGACCGCTACAAAGCCTATACCGACCGCGCCAAACTGGCTTTCCAAGAATGGCTGTCGTAACCCGCTTCGCCCCCTCGCCCACTGGCCCCCTGCATCTGGGCCACGCCTTTGCCGCCATCACCGCCCATGATCTGGCCCGTGCCACTCGCGGAC
>JANNBI010000089.1:0-2217 GCA_031385345.1 Paracoccaceae bacterium
AGAGGTGTTCAGCAAATCCGCCGCCTCGCGCAGGTTGTGCGGGATTTCGCGCACGCCCCCCGCTGCATACATATCGCCCTTCATCTCAGGCTCCAGCGCCATCTTCTTCTCGATCCCGTCCAGACCCGCCGCCAGCAGCGCGGCACAGGTCAGATAGGGGTTCACATCTGACCCCGGAATGCGGCATTCCACCCGGATCGCCTTGGACTGCACGCCGCAGACCCGGAAACCCGCCGTTCGGTTGTCGGCTGACCAGACCGCCTTGGTCGGCGCGAACATCCCCACGGTAAAGCGTTTGTAGCTGTTCACGTAAGGCGCCAGAAACACCGTGATGTCGCGGGCATGGGCCAGTTGCCCGGCGATGTAATGCTTCATCAGGTCCGACATGCCGTGATCGCCCTTGGGGTCGAAAAACGCGGGCTTGCCGTCCTTGGTCCAAAGCGACTGGTGGCAATGTGACGATGACCCCGCCCGGCGATGATCATATTTCGCCATGAAGGTCGCGGACTTGCCCTTGGTCCAGGCGATTTCCTTGATGCCGTGCTTCACGATGGTGTGGTTGTCGGCGGTGTCCAGCGCGTCGGAATAACGATAGTTCACCTCTTCCTGCCCCGCGTCCGCCTCACCCTTCGAATTTTCAATCGGGATGCCCGCGCCATACAGCCCGTTGCGCACGGCGCGCATCACGTCTTCCTCTTTGGTGGTCTGGAAGATGTGGTAATCCTCGTTATAGGCGCTGACGGGTTTCAGCCCGGTATAATTGCTGTCGCGCAGGGATTCGTAGCTGTTTTCAAACAGATAGAACTCCAGCTCGGTCGCCATCATGGCGTCGAACCCCAAGGCATCGGCCCGCGCCACCTGACGTTTCAGGATCTGCCGGGGGGAGTGTTCGACGGGGTGGTGGTGGTGGTCCAACAGGTCGCACAGCACCAAAGCCGTGCCTTCCAGCCAGGGCATCGGGCGCAGGGTGGCCATGTCGGGCTTCATCACATAGTCGCCATATCCCGTCTGCCAGTTCGAGGATTTGTAACCCTGAACCGTCGTCATCTCCATATCCACGGCCAGCAGATAGTTGCAGCAATGGGTCTCCTCCCAGCCACCATTGACGAAAAACGCGGCGTGAAAGCGTTTGCCCATCAGGCGGCCCTGCATGTCGATGCCGGCCACCAGAACCGTGTCAATCTCGCCGCGCGCAACGGCCTCTTTCAGCGCATCCAATGTCATCGTTCCGGGCATATCCGGTCTCTCCCTGTGATTTTCCCCGGATCTGTGCCGGGCTATGGGTGCGGGGGGCAGCGCCCCCCATTTGATCGGTGCGAAAGCGCGCGTCAGCTGGCCTTGGCCTGCTTCTGGATTTCGGCCAGGCCCATGTTCAGCACCGGGGCCAGTTGGTCGGCCATCGCCTGTTCGGCGTCCGGGCTGGCGATCAGGTCGTTGCGAATTTCCAGCATGACATTGGGCAAACCGTAAGGCGTGGCGTGCAGGCGCAGCGTATGCGTCACATCATCCAGCGCCGAATAGGGCGCGTTCAGCTGGCTGTTCAGCCGGGTCAGCTTTTGCGCGGCGGTCAGCACCGCGACCGAAAGGCTGCGGTCGGCGTCGTGGATGATGCCAAATTCCACCAGCCGCTTCTTGCCGAAATAGACCGGGGTAAAGGAATGCACCGTCACCACCACCGGGCGCAGGCCAAGCGCGATGTGCCGGGCGATCAGGCTGTGCAAGGCGCTGGCCCAAGGCAGATAAACCGCCTCGGTCCGGGCCAGACGATCGGCAGGGGACAAGGCGGCATTGCCCGGAATCTCGTGGATTTCGGATTTGGCGGGCATGGCGCCGGGCATGTCCGGCGCGCGGTTGCAATCATAGATCAGACGGCTGACCGGCGTATGGATAAGCACCCCGTCCAGATGCCGCGCCAGCCCGCGCGCCACGCCCAGCGCACCGGGATCCCAAGCGATATGGGCGCAGCGTTGATCGTCCGTCAGGCCCAGATCTCCCCAGACGGGCGGGATCAGGTTCGACGCATGATCGCAGACAATGATGAACCGGCCCTTGGCCTCGGCGTTTTCAATCACCGGGGCAAAGGTCTTGGCATCGGTTCTGGCAGGCTTGGCGGACATGCCGTGAAGGCCCCTTTGTCGTTTGATCAAAACAATCGCTTTCGCGACCAACTGTCAATTATGTTTCTTATGAAAGATTCCTGTTACGATTGTTTCAGAA
>JANNBI010000096.1:0-8993 GCA_031385345.1 Paracoccaceae bacterium
GCAACACGTTTGAGCCGTTCTGGATGGATCCGGCGGCAGTCAACGGCTGACCCCGCGTTCAAACGCATGATCCGCGCCGGGGCCATGCCCGGCGCGAAAACCAGCCTTTGCTTGCCAACTTCTACGACCTGCTTCAACATCTTGATATCAGTATCGTTACCCAAGGACGCACCATGCCCCGGATGATCTTCATCACCCTGCCCGTTGCCGACATCGCCCGCAGCCGCAAATTTTATGAGTCCCTCGGCTTTACCATCAATGAGAAATTCTCCAGCGAAAGCTCGGCCTGCGTTGTCGTTTCAGATTCGATCTTTTTCATGCTGGCGACCCAGGACGGTTTCCGCGCCTACTCGCCCAAGCCGCTTGTCCTGCCTTCCGAAGGGGCATCGTCCCTGATCGCGCTTTCCTGCGACAGCCGCGCCGAGGTAGACACCCTGACCGAGGCCGCCATCGCGGCTGGCGGAAAATCGTTGCATGACCCCGAGGATCTGGGATTCATGTATTCACGCGCGTTCGAAGATCCTGATGGCAACGGCTTTGGCCCGATGTGGATGGACCCAGCATCGCAATGAAGCTTTATTTCAGCCGCAACTACAATCCCCGGCTGGCGCTGGCCGTGGCGCGGTATCTGGGTGCGCCGGTGGAGTTTGAATTCGCCTCGCCGTTTGATCCGGCGCAGTCGGACCGGTTCCGCAAGCTGAACCCGAACCTCAGCATCCCCATACTGGAGGAGGACGACGGCAGCAGCCTGTGGGAAGCCGATGCCATCGCCTGCCGTCTAAGCCAGTTGGTCGGGTCGGAATTCTGGCGGACTGGGGCGGAATTGCCCGATATGATCCGCTGGATCAGCTGGGGCTATTGGAATTTCGTGCGGGGCAGCGATGTGGTGCATTTTGAACGGGTGACAAAGCAGCGCTACAGCATGGGTCCGGTCGATGACGCCAAAGTGGCCGATGGGCTGGATGAATTTCACCGCTCGGCCTTGAAATTGCAGGCGCATCTGACCGGGCAGGATTGGCTTTTGGCCAGCGGCGTCAGCTATGCCGATTATCGGATGGCCTGCGTGTTGCCTTACGCTGATCTTGCGGGGCTGCCGCTGTCGGACTATCCCAAGGTGCAGGCGTGGCATGACCGGCTGATGACGCTGCCCTATTGGGCCGACCCGTTTGACGGGCTGTTCGCGCCCGAATTGCCGGCGATCTGACGCCCAAAACCGCCGACCAAAGGATGCCGCATGACCTTTTCCCTGTCCGTCTGCGCCGAGATGATCTGGCGCGACCGCCCGATGGATTGGCGCTGTGCCCGGCTGACCGAGATGGGGTTTGGGGTGGGTCTGTGGAACTGGACCGATCATGACATCGACAAACTGGCCGCCACAGGGGCGCGGTTCAGCATCATGAACGGCTTTCTGCGGGGCAATCTGGTTGACGCGGCAGGCGCGGCAGAGCTGTTGGCATCGGCCAAAGAGACGGCGCAGATCGGCAAGCGGCTGAACGTGGCGCGGTTGAACCTGCTGGGCATGGCTTTGGGCGATCGTGGTCATCCGGTGCGCGCGGTGCCGGTTGTCACCGCGGCGATGTGGCTGACCGCGCGCGATACCCTTGCCCGGATCGCGGATCTGGCCGAGGCGGAGGGCGTGACCTTTACCTTGGAAAACCTGAACCATGCCGTCGATCATCCCGGCGTGCCCTTTGCCCGCGCCGAGGAGACTTTGGCGCTGGTGTCCGCCATCAACCACCCCCGGTTGCGGCTGAACCTGGACCTGTATCATGCCCAGATCGGTGAGGGGAATTTGATCGACCTGTGCCGCCGTTGTCTGCCGTGGATCGGTGAAATTCAGGTGGCGGATGTACCCGGGCGCTGCGAGCCCGGCACCGGCGAGGTGAATTGGCCCGGCGTGACGCGGGCCTTGGCAAGCATGGGCTATGATGGTCCGATCACGATGGAGGCTTATGCCGCCACCGACCCCGAAACCGCCCTGTCGGCCTTTCGCGCGGCCTTCACGGTTTAGACGCTTGCGGGTCAGTCGGACAGGCGCGCCTTGGCAAGGGCTTGCGCCCACAGGCGGGACAGGGGGGCAACAGCCTTGGGCCCGATTCGGGGGGTGAACCGGGTCTGGGCTGCGGGAAGCGGCAGGTCGATCCCCATCGACGCAAAGGCCATGGCGGCAACACCCAAAGCGCCGACCTCCTCAACCTCGCTGCAATCGACAGGGCGTTGCAGCAGATCGGCTTGCAGCTGCATCAAAAAGGCGTTGCCCGATGCGCCGCCATCGGCGCGCAGAGCGGTCAGATCGGTGCCGGTGTCGGACTGCATGGCGGTGAACACATCGACAATTTGCAAGGCAATCGCGTCGAATGTTGCACGCGCGAGATGGGCCGGGGTGGTGCCATGGGTCATGCCGGTCAGCGTGCCGGTGGCGGCGTCATCCCAATGCGGCGCGCCCAGACCGGCCAAGGCGGGGACAAAGACCACGCCCGCGCTGTCCGGCACCGTCTGCGCCAGATCGGACAGGGCGGCGGCATCCGCCAGCCCCAGAATCTGCGCCATGAAGCTGGCGGCTTGGGCAGAGACGGTGATGTTGCCTTCCAGCGCATAGGCGGTGCCACGGGTGTCGGTCCAGGCCACGGTGCCGGACAGGCCTTGGCCCGACGTTACCCGCCCCGGCGTCAGCACCATCAGGCTGGACCCGGTGCCAAAGGTCGCCTTGACCGTGCCGGGGTGGCGGATGCCGTGGCCGTAAAGTGCCGCATGGCTGTCGCCAAGTATGGCGCGGATCGGGATGCCCGCCGGCAGGGCGGTGGCCCCGGCGGCGCTGCGCCCAAACAAACTGTCCGAGGGCATGGGTCGCGCCAGTACCGTCTGGTCCAGCCCGAAAATCGCCGCCAGATCGGGGCTGAATTGCAGGGTTTGCGTATCAAACAACTGGGTGCGTGAGGCGTTGGAATGGTCGGTGGCAAAGCTGTCACCGCCGGTCAGGTTCCACAGCAACCAGCTGTCCACCGTCCCGGCTCGCAGCCGCCCCGCGCGCTGCAACTCTGCCGCTTGCGGCACATGACGCAGCACCCAAGCGAGTTTTGTCGCCGGAAACAAGGCGTTAATCCCCAGCCCTGTGGCCGCAATCACCGTCGAATCATGACCCGCCGCGATCAGATCGGCGCAGTCGGGCGCGGTGCGACGGCATTGCCACAGGATCGCAGGGCAGATCGGCGCGTGGCTGTCGGCGTCCCAGATAACCAAGGTTTCGCGCTGATTGGCGATGGCCAGCGCATCAACCTGTCCGACCTGTGCCACGACCTCGGCAATCACCGCC
Source organism: Paracoccaceae bacterium (assembly GCA_031385345.1). GTDB lineage: Bacteria > Pseudomonadota > Alphaproteobacteria > Rhodobacterales > Rhodobacteraceae > CAIYZT01. The sequence continues at coordinate 3,314 of JANNBI010000096.1, forward strand.
TGAACCGAGGCCCAGATCTCCTCGGCCGATTGTTCGGCCCAGCCGGGTTGTGGATAGGCGGTGACCAGCGGATGGCTGGCGCGGGCCAGAATCTGGCCGGCCGCATCAACCACCAGCGCCTTGGTGTTGGTCGTGCCCTGATCAATCGCCAGAACCCGCATCAGGGCCGTTTCCGCAGGATCGCGCGGCGGGCGGCGGCGGCGATACCGGCCGCGCTAAGGCCGTAATGGGTGAACAGCCAATCCGCCGACCCCGTCGGCACAAACCCCGGAAATCCCAGCCTTTCCACCGGAACCGGAAGGTTGGAGGCGGTCAGTTCCGCCACAGCACCGCCCAGACCGCCCCGGATATGCGCCTCTTCCACGGTCACGATCGCCCCGGTTTCGGACGCCGCGGTCAGCACCGCACCTTCGTCCAGAGGGTTCAAAGTGGCCATGTTCAGCACCCGCGCATCAATGCCCGATGCGGCCAGATCGCCCGCCGCCGCCAGCGCCAGATGCACCGTGGTACCGCAAGCGATCAGGGTCACATCCGAACCCGGCCGCAGAGTTTCCGCCCGCCCCATTGCGAAGGCCCGGCCCGGGAAATCAAGCGACGGCACCGCCATCCGCGACAAACGGATATACACCGGCCCAACATGGGCGGCGGCCCAGGTCACCGCCGCCGCTGTCTCCCACGGATCAGCCGGGGTGATGACTGTCAGGTTGTTCAGCGGCCGCAGCCAGGCGAAATCTTCGATGGAATGGTGGGTCGGCCCCAACTCTCCATAGGCCACGCCCGAGGATTGGCCGATCAGTTTCACGTTGAAATTGGCATAGGCAATGTCGGCTTTGACCTGCTCTAGCGCGCGGCCGGTCAGAAAACACGAGGCGGCGGACACGAAGGGCACGAAACCGCCATTGGCCAGACCGGCGCTGACGCCGACCATGACCTGTTCGGCGATGCCGACATTGATCAGCCGGTCCGGGAACTCTTTTTGAAACGCCCCGAGTTTGGATGATCCGACGGAATCATTGACCACGGCCAGAATGCGCGGATCGGTGCGCGCCAAGGCCAGAAGAGTGGTGACCCAAGCCTCACGGCAGTCATACTTTCCCACGGTTTCAACGGCATGAGACATCAGACCAGTTCCTGCATGGCGGTTGCGAATTGGTCGGCATTGGGGACGCCGTGGTGCCATGCGGCCTTGTTTTCCATAAAGGATACACCCTTGCCCTTGACCGTATTGGCGATCACGCAGCGCGGGCGCGCGCCGGGGGCTGCGCCCAGAACCGCCAGCAGCGCGCCGATGTCATGGCCATCGACCATCACCACCTCCCAGCCAAATGCCTCATATTTCCGGTCAAGGGGGTCAAGGCCCACGGTTTCCTCGGTCCCAGCGCCCTGTTGCAGGCGATTACGGTCGATGATCAGCGTCAGATGCGACAGCTTGCGGTGGCCCGCCAACATCGCCGCCTCCCAGTTGGAGCCTTCCTGCTGTTCGCCGTCGCCGGTCAGCACGAAGGTGCGATAGGGGACCACCGACAAAGTCGCCGCAATCGCCACTCCCACCGCCACCGGAAAACCGTGGCCCAAGGGGCCGGTGTTGGTTTCCACCCCCGGCAGATAGTTGCGGTTGGGGTGGCCGTTCAGCAGGGATTGCGGCTGCATGTAGCTGTCCAGCCACGCCTCGGGGAAATAGCCCGCCGCCGCCAGCGCCGTATAAAGCGCGCCGGTGGCATGACCCTTGGACATGATGAACCGGTCACGGTCGGGCCGGTTCGGCTGGGTGGGGTCGAAATTCAAGAGGCCGAAATACAGGGTGGCGATGATGTCGATGGCCGAAAAATCGCCGCCGGGATGGCCAAGCTGGGCCTTGTGAACCATCGAAAAGGCACGACGGCGCATCCATAGAGCTTTGGATTTTATCAACGGAACGGGGTCGTTGGAATGGGTCATCATCAGCGCCTAAAACCGGGTGGGCAGAGTCAATGTCGGCTCTGGCGTGCCGCCGTGGTGGTAAAACGGCCAGCGCAAATAACGTTGCACCGCCTCTTGCACCACGTCGCCGTGGTGGCCGCGCACCATCGCGACATGATGTTCAAAGCCGTTCTGCGTGACAAACCGCATCAGGTCGCGCAGACGCGGGATGCGGGTGGTGGCGATGCCGCCGTCCATGCCAAAGGGGTGATCGGTAAACTCACCCTGTCCCAGATAGCATTTCAACACCCCGGCCCGATCATCCGAGGACAACCGGAAATAGGTCATCGGTCCCGGTTTGACCTTGCCCTTGACCGCACCAAAGCATTTTTCGCGGCCAATCACCGCCCCCAGAACGTCCAGCTCTGATATCTCCGGGGTCGATCCGGTAAAGGATTTCGGGAAGTTGCCGCAATGGGTGCAGACGCACAGATCAGCCTCGTAACCGTAATTGTTGTTCCAGTCGAGAAGGGCCGGTGGCGCGCCCGAGGCCAGCGCAAGCGCATACATCGACAGGGCACCCATAATATCAACCTCGCAGGCGGACGGCATCAATTCCTCGCCCATCATCGACATGGTGACGCAGGTGGCGCAGCCGAAATTGTCCTGCAAAGACCGCCAACATTGAATGGCCGAGGCGTCGCATTCATTCGCGTCAATCCAGCGGTTGACGGCCAGCGTCCACTTGGCCTGCGTCAGGATCTGGGCCGGTTTGATATGTGCCGGGATGGTGCCGTAAGCCTTGATCCTGTCGATCTTGGCCAGAAGGTCGGCATCGTGATCGGGGATTGCCGCCGCCGCCCCCATCATTTCGGACAGATCGACCGTGACCACGGTTATCCCTGCCGCCTGCAAAAGTTTTTCGCTGTAGCGCATGGTCTGAAACGCGCCGGTGCGCGCGCCGATGGCCCCCAGACGTGCGCCCTTCAGACCCTTCACCGTGCGACAGACCCGCGCGAAGCGGTCCAGATCGCCGCCAAACTCTGCCCCGCCGGTGTCGCAGGTATGGGTCGTGGTTTCGGTGAACGGCACGCCGTATTGCCAGAAGTTGTTGGTGACGCTCAACTTGCCACAAAAGGCGTCGCGGCGAGAGTTTACATCGACCTTGTCAATCTCGTCGTTGGAAGCTTGAAGAAGGATCGGCACGTCCAGTTTGGCGCGGTTGACCAGTTCGGCAATGGCGATTTCGTCGCCGAAATTGGGCAGGCAGATCACCAACCCGTCGATTCGGTCGCGGTGGATCTTGAAGTGCTGGGCGTAAAGTTCGGCATCGGGGATGGATTGGACCGCCCCGTTTTCCGTCGCCTCAAATGGCAGGGTGACCACGTCAATATCCAGCCGGGCCAGTTGCGCCAGCACCTCGTCCCGGGCAGTTTTGCACGGCGCCGGACTGAAAAACGCGCGCGAGCCGATGACCAGACCCAAGGTGACCTTTCGCCGGATATGCAGTGCCATCTTATCCCCCCATCGCTTTCGTTTGATTTCATTTATCGTGCTTTGCTTTCGTTTGCAATCGAAACCAACTGCGGTATGCTGCGGAAAACAGCAGGACCGTCCGATGAAATCCCAAAGTGATGCCTTGACCGGCCTTTTGTCCGAACCGCGCCGGCGCCGGATTCTGGAATGGGTGCAAGAAGAAGGCTCTGCCCGGGTGCGGGAATTGTCGACGGCGTTTCAGGTGTCCGAAGCGACGATCCGGCAGGATCTGGAACGGCTGGAGGCGGAGGGTTTCATCACCCGCGAACATGGCGGGGCGTTTTTGAATGCGGCCCCGCCGGTGGCAGGAACCATGGTGCTGCATCATCAGGAAAACATGGACAAAAAGCGGCGGATCGGGGCGCTGGCGGCGTCTTTGGTGAGAGACGGCGAGACGTTGATTCTGGATGCAGGCACCACGACGACCGAGATCGCAAATCGGCTGACCGCGCGGCGCAATCTGACGGTGATCACCAACGCGCTGAACATCGCGGTGACGCTGGGGTCGGTGCCGGGCAACGCGGTGCATATGCCGGGCGGTCAGTTCAAAGCGCCGACGCTGTCGCTGTCGGGCGATGCCTCGGTTGAATATTTCCGCAAGATCATGGCGGGAAAGTTGTTTCTGGCCACCGCCGGGGTCGCGCTGGACACCGGCCTGACCTATCCCAGTTTTGCCGATCTGCAGTTGAAAGAGGCGATGATCAAGGCCGCCGCCCATGTGATTCTGGTGGCCGACAGCACCAAGATCAACCGGTCGTCCTTTACCCGTCTGGGCGATCTGGAGGTGATCCAAAGCTTTATCACCGACGATGGGATTTCGGATGCCGACGCCGCCGAATTTGAACGCCGCGGAATTAAGGTTTTGATCGCGCCTTAGGTCCGGTCAGACCGTCACCTCGGCAGGTTGGAAAATCGTCGCGCGGCTGCGCCCGGCGTGTTTGGAGACATAAAGGGCGGCATCGGCATCGGCATGCAGAGCCTCAATCTCGGGTTGGCGGTAGAACGTGGTCTGGGTGATGCCGATGGAGGCGGAAATCTGGCAGGTCTGCCCTTCAAATTCCATTGGGACCGACAGGGCAGCGATGATCCGCGCTGCGATGGGCATCAGAAGTGAGTAATCTTCAAGCCGTTGAAATACGATGACAAATTCATCCCCGCCGACCCGCGCTACTGTGTCAGAGGCGCGGGTTTCCATCGTCAGAATCTCGGCCACCTGACGCAGAACATAGTCGCCCGCCGCATGGCCTAGGCTGTCATTTACCTGCTTGAAATAGTCCAGATCCAGATGCATCAGCGCAAAGGGCGTGCCCCGGTCGATCAGCCGCGCCATTTCAAATTCGAGCGCGCGGCGGTTGCGCAATCCGGTCAATGTGTCGGTCAGCGCCTGTTGTTCGGCCTCTTGCTTGGCGCCTTGCAAACGTAAATTGAGTTCGCGCAATTCTCGCATGACGGCGCTTTTGGCTTCGACCAGATACAGCATTTCGATGGCCAGATCGGTGGGGGCAAAATCGGCTTCGGTCAGGTGCAGATCGCGCACGGCGTCCACCACCCCGATGCCAAAAGACAGGTTCAAAAGATAGCCGCGACCGCCCGACACTTCCTGACACAGGCCGCGCAACGCAAACTCACGTTCGCCGGCCTTCAGGTGCAGTTGCACCCGTTCGCCCGCCAAAGCCGAAAGACGGCGCGCGGTGGTGATGCCGGTGGGGCGGCGCACGGTGAACAGGTCGAAAAACTTGGCGCTGGTCAGGCCGCAATCGGAAAACACCCGGCCCAAGGTGGGGCCATGACCGGTGATCTGACCCTTGGCGTCCAGCAGCAGATGCATGGGCATCAGGCGACCCAGCGCCAGGTCCGACAGGGTGATGCCCACATGTGTTGCCACAACCTGATCCTTCATCCGTCACGCCCCAACGGCAGGGCCAGATCAAATCGCTTACCTTCGGTGTAGCTTTGATCAAGCAGGTGAACCGAGACGACCTCATAAGGGCCATCACGACCCAAATGGTCAAGAAGAACCAGCGCGCCGTAGTCATCGGCCATCGCGCGCAGCAGCCCAACCACGATAAATCCCGCCCCGTCGACCATCGGCGCGCAAAGCAGCCGGTAATGGCCATCCCCCTGATCGGACAGAATCAATTCGGGCAGGTCCAGATCGGACAGCGCCAGCCGCGCGCGGTCGGGCAGATCTTCAAGCGTATGCAGGAAATCGACAAAGCCCACCCCACCAAAGCGCAGCAACCGT
>JANNBI010000158.1:0-2696 GCA_031385345.1 Paracoccaceae bacterium
ACCCTGAAACGCGCAGTCCCCGTCCAGCATCACAACCACCGTATCCGGCGCATCCGCCGCCCAGCCGTGATCACGCAATTGCCGGCCCGTGGTGATCAGCACCGGCGCGCCGACCTCGTTCAAGGCAATCCCATGCGCCGCGCACAATGCTTGGATCGAGGTGATGCCCGGCACCACCCTGACCGTCACCCCAGTCAACCGGGCCGCGATGCGCAGGGTGCTGTCGTACAGCATCGGATCGCCCCAGACCATCAATGCCACCCGCACCTTTGGCCCCGGATGCGCCGCGATGGCCGCCGCCCATTCCGCCGCAATCGCGTCATGCCAATCTGCCACGCCCTTGGCATATCCGCCCGAGGCATCGCGCTGCGGCATGTCGAACTCCACCACCCCCGCGGCTTGGGTTAAAACACGCGAGAGGATCAGGTGCCGCACCTCGGCCAGATCGGATTTATCCGGCCCCTTGCGCGGGATCAGGATCAGATCCGCCCCGTTCAGCGCCGCCGCCGCCTGCGCGGTCAGATGGTCGGGGTTGCCGGTGCCAATGCCGATCAGGATCAGATCCATGGCGCGACCCGCGCGGTCATGTCCGCTTGGCCTCATGCGCCCAGACCAGTCCGGCGACCAGACCCAGACAGGCCCAGACCACCAGCGCCGACCCCAGCACGCGGGCCGAAAACATCGCCCCCAGTTCGGTCGGCGCGACGCCGAAAAAGCCGTCCATCTCTGGCGCGCCGATCACATGCGGCAGCGCCAGAAACACAGCGCCCAGCACGCCCGCCGCCCAGTGGCGACCATAGGCCAGCAGCGCCAGCCCGGACCCGGTACAAACCACCGTCATCCACCACCAGATCTGCCGAAGGCTCAACTCTGCCGCGATGGTGCCGGGCAATTCCGGCGCCAACCCCATCGCCGGCGACAGTTGAAACGCGGCAAACCCTGCCAACCCCCAAAGCAAGCCCTCGGTCCGCATGATCTTGTGGCAAAAAGCCTCGGCCATGCCGAAACCGGCGGTCAGCAGCAGGCCATAAGCGGCATAAAGGATGACCATGAAAAGCACGGTCAAGGCGTTGCGTTTCAGATCAAACGAGGTGTCGCCCGTCGCTGCGGGATGGGCATGACCCGCCTCAGCCATGACGGGTGCTACGGCACCTTCGCCACCCGCTGGGTCTATCGCTGCGGCGTCCGCGGCGGGCGGTTCGGCGGCCTCATGGGAATGCTCGGCCACTTTGGACCCAAAACCACCGTAATGCACAATGGCACCGGTTTCATATTGCTCGCCCAGCAGGATCAGCGGCTGGACAAACGCGAAATGCAGCAGGGCTGCCAACAGCCCGGCTGCAAGGCCAGCGATCAAGGCGCTGGCCAGCATGCGTTGAAACATGGGGGGTGACGCGGCCTAGTGGCAGGGAAAGCCGGTCGCATGACGAACGTCATGCGCGGCATCATGCAGCGTGGCCGACTGGGCATGGCCCGCGACGAACAGCATCGCCCCGCCAAGGATCGCCGCGCAGAGCGCCGACAGGATCGCGGAGGAGGCTTTGCTGGTGGCAAGGCTTTGGATCTGCGTGGTCATAGGTCTCTCCCAACCGTCACACCCGACGGTGTTGATGTTACGTCACGCAAGGCCGGTCTCCTGGCTGCGGGTCACGATGGATGTCCGCCTTCCCAAACCCCGGATTGGGCCCAGTGGCACGATGAACATCCGCTCGCCGCTTACAGTCGCGGGGGCGGCTGGGATTTGGGCCCCCAATTGGGTCGGCCCTTCCCATTCCCGTTGAAGCCCTTCCACTTTGCGTGGGGTCGGGCACCTTGCCCCTTCGTTCTTTCCCATGCGGGCATCGCGGTCAAGCCTGTTTCCGGCACATTCGCGCCAAAGCCGACGCATTCCGCCCTTAGCCCGGAATCCGCGCCAGCGCCTTGGTGCGCAGCCCCCCCAGAAACCGCGCATCCGCAAAGTCTCCGTCAGCCGAGGCGGCATAAGCGCGGGCAAAGATCACCAGATCGGCCAGATCGGCGCGGGTCAGATCGCCAAACAGATAGGCCATCTTCCCCGGCGCGCGAAACGCCAAGGTCGAGGCGCGGGTACAGCCGGACATGCAGTCGGTGCCTTGCAAGGTCGCCGCAATCCCGGCCTGCGACAGGGCCGCCGACAGGTCAGGCCCGAACCCGCCTTGCCCCAGATCGCAGCTTTGGCACAGGGTGATCTTCATGGCTGCTCTCCAGCCAAGGGGCCATACAGGATCAGCGCCGGATCCGGGCTGTCCAGATCGGCCATCCGCACGGCAAGACCCGCCACGGTGTCGCGAATCAGGCGTTGCTGCGGGTGACCGACGGCTTGCGCATATAGGGCGGGGGTGTCGGCGGGCAGACCGGCGGCTATCAGATTGGCCGCCAGTTCGGCAAAGCTGCGCTTGCCCATATAGACCACCGTGGTCGCCAAAGGATCCGCAAGGGCGGCCATGTTCAGCCCCTCGGGCAGGTGGCCCGTCACATCGGCCCCGGTCACGAACTGCAACCGCCGCGCCGTGGACCGCCGGGTCAGGGGGATGCCTGCCGCCGCAGCAGCAGCGCAGGCTGCGGGAACGCCGGGGATGATCTCATACCCGATACCGGCGGCTTGCAGCGCCAGAATCTCCTCTTCCAGCCGTCCGAAAATGCCGCTGTCGCCGGATTTCAGCCTCACAACCTTGGCC
>JANNBI010000191.1:0-4383 GCA_031385345.1 Paracoccaceae bacterium
GTTGAAGAAGGACAGACCTTCGGTTGCAGCAGGCTTGGTGCCGTCAGCAGCGTAGGCAACGATGGCCTCGATGCCTTTGGCGGCCATGAGCAGCGGATACTGCTGCGAGGTCGCGCCAATGACGCCCGACTTGACCGAAGCGATGCCCGGGCAACCGCCGTCAACCGAAACGATGATCGCCTGACCTTCTTTGCCAGCGGCTTTCAGCGCCTGGAAGGCACCTTCGGCAGCAGGCTCGTTGATGGTGTAGACCACGTTGATATCCGGGTCTTTGGCCAGCAGGGTTTCCATGGCGCGCAGACCGCCCTCGGGGTTGGCGTCCGAGGATTCGTGGCCGATGACACGCGCGTCGGTTTCCGAACCCATCACGGTCAGATCCGGAACTTCGATGCCGAAGCCAACAAGGAAGCCGGTGTCGCGGGCGACGTCGACCGAGATGTTGTCCTTGTTGATGTCCAGCATGGCGATCTTGGCGTTTGCAACGCCTTCAGCGCCCAGTTTGCCAGCAGCCCATTTGCCGATGCGCAGACCCGCTTCGAAGTTGTCGGTCGCAAAGGTCATGTCCTGTGCTTCGGCATCCGCCAGCGGCGTGTCCAAAGCGATGACAAGGATGCCAGCAGCGCGGGCGGCCTTCAGCGCGGGAACGACAGAATCGTTGGACGCGGTGATCAGGATCCCCTTGGCGCCAGCGGCCATGCAGTTTTCGATGGCGGTGATCTGCGGTGCAGCGTCGCCGTCTTTTTCGCCAGCATAGGCCTGGAAGTCCAGACCAGCGGCGGTTGCAGCAGCCTCGGCGCCCTCTTTCATCTTCACGAAGAAGGGGTTGGTGTTGTTCTTGGTGATCAGGCAGGCCAGATCAGCAGCCGAAGCCGAACCCGCCATCATCGCCAGAGCCGCAGCGCCCAGAAGCGCGGTGGTTTTAAATTTCATGGTATCCTCCCAAGGAAGGGCCCTTGGCCCCCAGTTTCGCATTTCGGCGCCGACTTTTTACCGGCGTCGAGGGGACATTGGACTGATTCTGATCCTTAGGTCAAGATAAATAAATCACTGTGATTTAATATTGACAGAGGGCGGTTCCGCCATCAGTCTGGACCGACCATGGCCCGGTCTGCGGGCCTTTTACTGGCTTTGATGTATGGAAACCCCGCGATGTTGATCGGCATACCGCCCCTGCTTGGGCCCGAGTTATTGGCGACGCTGCGCGCGATGGGTCATGGGGATGAAATTGCCATTGTTGATGGCAATTACCCGGCCCAAGACCATGCGCGCCGTCTGGTGCGCGCCGATGGGCATGGGCTGTTGGCTGTGGCCGAGGCGATCCTGACCGTGCTGCCGATTGACCGGGCGGTGCCGCAGGCGATCTTTCGGGCGGCGTTGAACAATGACCCCGCCCAGACGGCCGAGATCCATATCCGCATTGACGCTCTGTGCGCCCGGGTCGCGCCGGATGTCCGCGTCACCGCCTTGACCGGGGCCGAGTTGTATCCCCGAATCCGGGCGGCGCATACCATTGTCGCCACCTCTGAAACCGCGCTGTTCGCCAACCTGATCTTGCGCAAGGGCGTGATCGGCTGACCCGCCAAGGAGATTGAAAGACCGATGCAGGACGTTGCATCAGACCGGACGCTGAACGAGTTGGCCGCGCTGCGCGGGTCCAACCAATCCGGCATGCGCGACCATAATGAACGGTTGGTGCTGTCGCTGGTGCGCCAGAACGGGCCCTTGGCCAAAGCGGATATTGCGCGGATCACCGGATTGTCGGCCCAGACCACCAGTGTGATCATGCGCGCCCTTGAAAAGGACGGATTGCTGAAGCGCGAGGAGCCGGTGCGCGGGCGGATCGGTCAGCCTTCAGTGCCGATGTCGCTTGCGGCGGAAGGGGCGTATTTTCTGGGGCTGAAGATCGGGCGGCGCTCTACGGATCTGACGCTGATCGACTTTTTGGGCAAGGTGCGCGGCAGTTTGCGGCGGGTTTACCGTTATCCGACACCGGATGACATTGTCAGCTTTGTCGCGGAAGCGCTGCCAAAGATCCTTCAGATCCTGCCCCCTTTGGACCAGAACCGGTTGGGCGGGCTGGGGGTGGCGATGCCGTTTCAACTTTGGAACTGGGTGCAGGCGCTGGGGGCGCCGCAAGCCGCGATGGACGCCTGGCGCGACCGCGACATTCAGGCGGAACTGGCGCTGATCACCGGGCTGCCGGTCTATGTGCAAAACGACGCCACCTCGGCTTGCGGGGCGGAACTGGTGTTCGGCACCGGGGAGCGGCCCAAGGATTTCCTATATTTCTATTTCGGCACCTTCATCGGCGGCGGTCTGGTGCTGAACGGGCAGTTGTTTCTGGGCCGGACCGGCAACGCCGCCGGGGTGGGGCCAATGCCGGTGCCATTGGCGGGCGGCGGCAAGGGGCGGCTTTTTGACGTGGCCTCGATCTCTAAACTCGCGGACCGGATGGAGGCGGCGGGGGAAAGCGCCGACCATATCTGGGAGCAGCCCGATCATTGGCGGGTCAGCGAGCGGTTGTTGTCGGACTGGATCGAAACGGCGGCAGAAGGGCTGGCGATAGCCATTCTGTCGGCTGCGGCCCTGATTGAGCTGGAGGCGGTGCTGATCGACGGTTGGATGCCACCCGCGATCCGGGCGCGGATCACCGAGCGGACCCGGATGGCGCTGTCGCAGCTGGACATGGCCGGGGTGACCGCGCCGCAGGTGCGCGAAGGCACGATGGGGGCCCATGCGCGGTCTTTGGGCGCGGCGGCCATTCCGCTAAGCCAACGATACCTGATCGACTGGAACGCTGCCGCCAGAGCCAGCGGTTAAAAGGTTTGGGCAAATCGGGGTGGTCCCGGTTTTGGGGGCGGATACGGTGACCAGACATTAAGCGCTTGGGCGGAACCGTCCCCCGGGCTTTCGTAGCTCAACTGGATAGAGCGTACGGTTTGTACCCGGTCCGTTGCCGGTTCGAGTCCTGCCGGGGGCACCAATACTTCATTTTTTTCTGTTTAATTTCAGTGCTTTGTGGGATTCTATTAATAATCGATCCACCTTTGGATCCACCTGGTGCGATTTGCTGTAAGCACTTGTGCTGATCAAAGAGGCCACAAGACATCAAGATGCGAAATAACGTGTCCTGTCTGTCCACACACTGACAACTCGATTATTGCTTTGGGTTGACTGCGAAAGCCGAAGATCAGCGGAGCGCCCGGCCAAGCGATGCGAAGTCCCTCGCGCAACCGGTTTAGCAGGGGGCGGGTTTGCGCAGCGGCCATTGGCGCCAGGGCGGGGTAATCCCCCCCGAAAGTAAGGGGCTGCATAAGTAGAATTTTCTCGGCAAGGTGAACGAGGAGATTCCGAATGAAGACAAGCAGATACACTGAGGCGCAGATCATCGCGATCTTGCGGCAGGCCGAAGGCGGTGTGCCGGTGGCCGAGCTGTGCCGTGAGCATGGCATGAGCAACGCGTCGTTTTACAAATGGCGTGCGAAGTATGGCGGCATGGATGCGTCCCTGATCAGCCAGATGAGGGCGATGGAAGACGAGAACCGTCGGCTGAAGCGGATGTATGCGGACCTCAGCATGCAAGCCTATCTGCTGACGGAGGCTTTGGGAAAAAAGTAACTCGGCCGTCTCAACGCCGTGAGATGGCCGAGACTGCGGTGGCGCGACGTGGGGCGAGCATTGCACTGGCTTGCCGGGCCTTCGGGGTCAGCGAGACCTGTTATCGCTATGGCCCGAAGCTGAAGGCCGAGAACGAGGAGATCGCCGATCTGCTGGTCGGGCTGACCGATGCCCGCAAGACCTGGGGGTTCGGGCTATGTTTCCTGCATCTGCGCAACGTCAAAGGGCACCCATGGAACCACAAGCGGGTCTATCGGATCTACTGCGCGCTGGAGCTGAACCTGCGGATCAAGCCGCGCAAGCGGCTGAAGCGTGACAAGCCTGACGCCCTGGCCGTGCCGGATGCACCCAACATCACCTGGTCAATGGACTTTATGGCTGACCGGCTGGGAGACGGTCGTGCATTTCGGCTGCTGAACGTGCTGGATGACTTCAACCGCGAAGGGCTGGGGATCGAAGTCGACTTCTCGCTGCCAGCCGAACGGGTCATCCGAAGTCTCGACCGAATTATCGAATGGCGCGGCAAACCAGGCACCATAAGGGTCGACAACGGCCCGGAATACATCAGTGGCAAGCTGCTGATTTGGGCTGAGAAACATGGGGTTATCATCCAGCATATCCAGCCCGGACAGCCGCAACAGAACGCCTTGTCCGTCGTCGAGTGATTTGGAACAGCCTCGCTAATTTTGGAGCAGAAGGCTCGGGCTCATCGGGTTCAGGTTATGCTGCTTGACGTTGATGGTTCAAGCGACGGTTTTGGATGGT
>JANNBI010000195.1:0-6388 GCA_031385345.1 Paracoccaceae bacterium
ATCTCGGCGAAATTCCGGCCCACGGACATCGGATAGGTCATGGTCAGGCGAACCTTCTTGTCCGGCCCGATGATATAAACCGTGCGCACCGTGGCGGTGTTGGCGGGCGTGCGGCCTTCGGGGGGCAGGTAGAATTCGGCCGGAAGCATGTCATAGGCCTTGGCCACGGTCAGCGAGGTGTCGTCGATGATCGGGAAATCGGCGGCAGCGCCCCCAAAGGATTCGATATCGCGCTTCCATTTGCCGTGGTCGGCCACGGAATCGACCGAGACGCCGATGACCTTTGTGTTGCGCTTTTTCCACTCGGCCGCCAGTTGGGCCACAGCGGCGAATTCGGTGGTGCAAACCGGGGTGAAATCGCGCGGGTGGCTAAAGACGATGGCATAAGCGCCACCCAGCCAGTCGTGAAACCTGATCTCGCCTGCGGTGCTGTCGGCGGTGAAATCGGGGGCAATGTCATTGATGCGGATGGACATGTCAGCCTCATGGGTTGGGACTTGGGCAATATAGGCCGCCAAAGACGGAAATTCTATGGGTGCGGCGGTTCTTGGCGCGAAAAGCAAGGATGTCCCGACAAAGCGGCCCTTGGCAGAACAGCCTTCCGGGTTTGGCGATCAAAGCTGATCGAACCGAAGGTCGCGTCCGCCGTGACGCAGCCAGTAGTCGCGGAACCACGGCACCGCGCCGCGCCCGTGACGCCAGAAATCGCCCCAGATCTGACCCTGATCCGGCACCATCTCTGCCGGGCGGGGGCGGCCATGAAAGGCCAGAATTTTTGTGCCCGCAGGCGGCAGTCCCGGCCCGCGAAACCGGTTGACCACCGGCCCCGGCAGAACGTGACGTTTGAACGAGGTGACCCATTCATCCGGCCAGAAACTGCGGTCGGGCACCAGATGTTCGATATAGCGCTGGTCGTTCTTGATCCGGTCCAGCCAAGGCCCCGGCGTTTCGACAAGCATATCATGCAGATGCGTCAGCCCGCCCAGATCAAAGGCAAACACCCCCGAGGCCCCCCGGACGCGCGGATGCAGTTTCAGGTGATCAATCGGGCGTTTCCATTCCTTGATCAGAACCATCCGGCCCGGCAGATCGAACATCGGCGCCAGATCGTCACAGATCATCGAATCCAGATCAATGAACAACGCGCGCCCGGTCAGCCCGTACAGATCGGGCCGAAACACCGAAACCTTGGGCCAGGCGCCGCTTTTCCAACCGCGCGGCGGCAGGCCCATGTCAGGGATCGGGTGGCATTCCACCTCGGGGCGGATGCCGGTCGCATCATCGGTCAGGCAGATGAACCGGAACGGGCCGGGCAGATGGGCCGCAACCCCGCCATACAGGACGTTGACGTAATCGGGGGCATAAAGATTGCCCCATTTCATCGACAGAACCACACGCTCCACGCCAATCCTCCGGCTTTGATAGGGCTACATGCCCCAAAGGTCGGGACAGGTCCAGCGGCTTGGGTGTCGATATTTGATCAAACCCTGTCGCGGGTCCGCTTGCGTCCTGACCGGCAGAGTGACAGGTTGAATGCTGTCAGTCGAGGGAGAGCGAGATGATCATCAAGCGCGAGTTCTACATCAACGGCCACTGGGTCGCCCCGTCGCAGCCGCGCGATTGCGAGGTGATCGACCCCTCCACCGAAGAGGTTTGCGCGGTCATCTCATTAGGCGGGCAGGCAGATACCGATGCCGCCGTTGCCGCCGCCAAGGCCGCTTTTCCGGCTTGGGCTGCCACGCCGCCCGCCACCCGCCGCGCCGCCGTGGTGCGCATCCTTGAACAGTACGAGCTGCGCAAGGAAGAGCTGGCCGAGGCGATTTCGATGGAAATGGGGTCGCCGCGTGACCACGCGCTGAACTCTCAAGCGCCATGTTTGCCCTGGCATGCGACGAATTTCCTGACCGCCTTTGACCAGCTGGACTGGATCCGCCCGCTTGGCCCCCATGCGCCGAATGACCGGCTGGCGCTGGAGCCGATTGGCGTGGTGGGGCTGATCACGCCGTGGAATTGGCCGATGAACCAGATCGCGCTGAAGGCCATCCCGGCGATCCTTGCAGGCTGCACCTGCGTGCTGAAACCGTCTGAGGAATCACCCTTGAACGCGATGATCTTTGCCGAGTTCTGCCATGACGCCGGGTTGCCGCCGGGCGTGTTCAATCTGGTGAACGGCGATGGTCCGGGTGTGGGCAGCCAGCTATCGACCCATCCCGATGTGGAAATGATCTCTTTCACCGGATCGACGCGGGCGGGCAAGGCGATTTCGGTTGCCGCCGCGCAGACCTTGAAACGGGTGACGCTGGAACTGGGCGGCAAGGGGGCGAATGTGATTTTCGCGGATGCCGATGATCAGGCGGTCGAACGCGGCGTGCGTCACATGATGAACAACACCGGCCAGTCCTGCAACGCGCCCAGCCGGATGCTGGTACAGCGCCCGGTCTATGACCGCGCGGTGCAGATCGCGGCGCAGGTGGCCGACAGCATCAAGGTCGGGTCCGCGCATGACACGGGGCCGCATATCGGCCCGGTGGTCAACCGCCGCCAATGGGAGCAGATTCAAGGCTTTATCCAAAAAGGAATTGACGAGGGCGCGCGTCTGGTTGCCGGTGGTCCGGGCCTGCCCGAGGGGTTCAACCGCGGGTTCTACGTCAAGCCGACGGTCTTTGCCGATGTGGTCCCCGGCATGACGATAGAGCGTGAGGAAATCTTTGGCCCGGTCTTGTGCATGATCCCCTTTGACACCGAAGAGGATGCCGTGCGCATCGGCAATGACACGCCCTACGGCCTGTCGAATTACGTCCAGACCCAAGACGGCGCGCGGCGCAACCGCATGGCGCTGCGGCTGAAGGCCGGGATGGTGGAAACCAACGGTCAGGGCCGGGCGGCAGGCGCGCCCTTTGGCGGGGTAAAATCCAGCGGCCGGGCGCGCGAAGGCGGCATTCTGGGACTTGAGGAGTTTCTGGAGGTCAAGGCCATCTCGGGCTGGGATCCCGCAGCCGAGGCGACGGCAGCGGAATAGCCCCGCCAAACACGACATATGGCGTCGCCCCTGACCCTTGGGGTGGCGGGGCTTTGGCCCTAGGCTGGGGGTGAAATTGGCTTGGGGGGGAACCCCTTCGGAGGGTCCGATGTCGCACCACCCCCGTCTGATGCAACCCTTGGCGCTGCGCGGTCACACCCTGCGCAACCGCATCGTCTTTGGCGCGCATACCGCCAACATGTCGGATCAGGGCCTGCCCGGACCGCGCGTCGCCGCCTATCTGGCGGAACGGGCGCTGGGTGGCGCGGCGATGGTGGTGGCCGAACCGGTGCCAGTCCACCGCAGCGGCGTGTTGACGCGGGGCAATTATCTGGTCGGGGATGATGCGGTGATCCCCGGTTTTCGCGCTGCCACCGATGCGGTCAAAGACGCCGGCGCGGTGGTGATCCAGCAATTGTACCATGTCGGCGCGCATGGCGATTCGGATCTGTCCTTTGCGCCGCATTGGTCGCCTTCGGGCGGGCCATCCTATCACGACAGCGACGGCAGCCACAAAATGACCGGGGCCGAGGTTGACGAATTGTTGACCGCCCATGTCGATGCCGCCCGCCGCGCCAAGTCCTGCGGCTTTCAGGGGGTGGAAGTTTGGGCCGCCTATCACTCGCTTCTGGATCAGTTCTGGACCCCGTGGAGCAATCAGCGCGCCGATAAATGGGGCGGATCGCTTGAGAATCGCACGCGGTTTTCGCGGCTGCTGATCGAAAACATCCGGCGCGCCTGTGGCGAGGATTTCGCGGTTGGCCTTGCCATCAGCTATTCCCCCGGATTCGATGTGACGCTGTCGGCGGAATCCCTGTGCGAGATCATCGCCTTGCATGATGCGACCGGTCATATGGATTACGTCACCGTCGGTTATGGCAGCTATCTGGAATTTGAAGGGATCATTCCGGCCTTCACCCAGGGCGAAAAGCTGACGACGCCCCTGACGGCGCAGTTGAAGGCGCTGGTGAAACATGCGGTGATCACTGCCGAGGCCGGGGTCCGCACGCCCGACAATGCCGAAACCATCCTGTCCAGCGGGCAGGCGGATCTGGTGTCGATCGTGCGCGGCCAGATCGCGGATCCGCATCTGGCGCGAAAAACGGCCGAGGGGCGGGCCGAGGATATTCGTGGCTGCATTTCCTGCAATCAGATGTGCTGGGGGCGGCGCAGCCGGGATTACTGGATTTCCTGTCTGGTCAACCCGTCGGTCGGGCGCGAATTTGACTGGGGCGGTGATCGGTTTGACGCGACGGACCATCCCCGCGATGTGCTGGTGGTCGGCGCCGGTCCTGCCGGGCTGGAGGCGGCGCGCGTCGCGGGCGAACGGGGGCATCGGGTGGAGGTGGTCGAGGCCCTGCCGCAGGTCGGCGGGCAGTTCCGGCTGGCGGGGATGCAGCCGCGCCGGGCGCAGATTCTGGACCTGATGGACTGGTATGAACGCCAGTTCACAAAGCTGGGCGTCACGCTGCGGCTCAACACTTTTCTGGACGCCGAGGAGATCGCGGCCCATCCGGCGCAGGTGGTGATTCTGGCCACGGGATCCTTGCCGGATGAAGACGGGGTGCAACGCTGGCAACCCCAGCACGCCCGGCTACCGGGGATTGATCTGGGCGGCGTCTGGTCGCCCGAGGCGGTGCTTCGGCGCGAGGCGCGGTTGGGCGACGCGGTGGTGGTCTATGACGAAGGGTCCAACTGGCGCGGGGTCGGCACGGCTTGGGCGCTGGCCGAACAGGGCAAACAGGTGGTGATCGTCACGCCCGAGGCCTTTGTCGGCAAGGAGATTGCCCGCACGGCGGCGGATGGCGCGGCGCGAAGGCGCATGGCGCAACTGGGCGTGCGGTTCGTGACCGAATCCTGCCTGTCGCGCTGGCATGGCAATGGCGTGACGGTGAAAAACCTGCTGACCGGGGCCGAAGAGGTTGTTGCCTGCTCCGCCCTGGTCATGGCCACGACCAACCGCGCCTTTGACCCCTGGCCCGAGGCGTTTGCTGGCAAGGCGACCCACCGCATCGGGGATTGCACCGCGCCGCGTCTGGCCGCCTATGCGTTTTACGAGGGCCGCAAACTGGGGCGCGAGATCTGACGCCTTAGCCCACGCGCGCGAAACTGTCGGCGGTCGAGATTTTCCAAGCCTCATGAAAGCGTGGCGAGGAGGTCGGATCAGCCAGCAATTGACCGGGTGCCAACATCTCAAACTGTTCGGCAAAAGAGATGACGCGGTCGGATGAGGCGCGGCGCAAAAAGTGATGCGGGCGCAGATCCAATGGCTGTTCCAGCCCCGCCGCCGCCACCAGTTCGGACAGGGCGTGCAGGGTGTTGTGGTGGAAATTCGCCACGCGCTGCGCCTTGTCGGGCACCACCAGCGCGCGCTGGCGCACCGGGTCTTGGGTGGTCACGCCGGTCGGGCACAGGCCGGTGTGACAGGACTGCGCCTGAATGCAGCCGACCGCGAACATGAACCCGCGCGCGGCGTTGCACCAATCGGCCCCCAGCGCCAGCACCCGCGCCATGTCAAACGCCGAGGTGATCTTGCCACTGGCGCCGATGCGGATCCGGTCACGCAGCCCGACCCCGACCAAGGCATTGTGGGCAAAGGACAATCCATCGCGCAGCGGCATGCCGACGTAATCCATGAATTCCAGCGGGGCGGCGCCGGTGCCGCCTTCCTTGCCGTCGATCACGATGAAATCGGGGGTGATGCCGGTGTCCAGCATCGCCTTGCAGATCGCCATGAATTCCCAGTTATGACCGATGCACAGCTTGAATCCGGCGGGTTTGCCGCCGGAAAGATCGCGCATCCGGGCAATCATTTCCAGCAATCCGCGCGGGGTGGAAAAGGCCGAATGCGCCGCGGGCGAGATGCAATCCTGCCCAATCGGCACGCCGCGAATGGCCGAGATTTCGGCCGACACCTTGGCCGCGGGCAAAACGCCGCCATGACCGGGTTTGGCACCCTGACTAAGCTTCAATTCGACCATCTTGATCTGGTCATCCTGCGCGGTGGCGGCAAAACGTGCCGGATCAAAGCCGCCGGTATCGCCCCGGCAGCCGAAATAGCCTGACCCCACCTCCCAGACCAGATCGCCGCCATATTCGCGGTGATAGGGTGACACGCCGCCTTCGCCGGTGTCGTGAAAAAAGCCTCCGATCTTGGCACCCTTGTTCAGCGACCGGATCGCATTGGCGGACAAGGCCCCATAGCTCATCGCGGAGATGTTCAGTAGGCTGGTCGAATAGGCGCGCGCGCCCGTGCCGACCATCACCCGCATCGCAGCCACCGATTGCTGCGGCGTCGGGGCCAGCGAATGGTGCAGCCATTCATATTGTTCCTGATAGACATCGAACATCGTGCCGAAGGGGCGTTTA
>JANNBI010000218.1:0-4945 GCA_031385345.1 Paracoccaceae bacterium
CGCGCCAGATCCTGCGCCAGCAGCCAATCCCACATCCGCAAGGTCATCGAGGTGCCCACCGCCACGCAGGCCCCATGGCTGACCCTTTCGCCGTCAAAGGTCAGATCCTCCATCTCCCACAGATGCGCGATCTGGTGATCGGCGCCGGATGCAGGGCGCGAGGTGCCATGCGCCTCCATCGCCAACCCAACCATCGCCAGGCCGGCGAACAGCCCGGCGATGGCGGCTGGATCCCCCACCGCGATCGCCTGCGGATCGCCCAGCCAGTGCCGAAGAATGCCCTGCACCATGGGCCAGGCCAGGTCGTCAATCGCTTCAATCCCCAAGGCGTCGGCAAGGATCCAGTCGGCCCCGGCGGGCACTTTGCCTGCCAGATCGCCGTAGCCCCAGCCGGTCATCGCGCGCGGTGCGGCGGCGATCACCGCAAGATCGCCCAGAACCACCCGCGCCGGACGGCATTGCAGCGTTTTCTTGAACCCCTTCACCGACAAAGGCGCCCCGGCCGAGGTATAACCGTCCATCGACGCCGCCGTCGCCACGCAGAAATAGGGCCGGTCCAGCGTGAAGGCCGCGTGTTTCACCAGATCGTTGATCACGCCAGACCCGATGGCGACCGGGGTGGCATCGTCCTGCGCCAGCACTTCGCTCAGTGCCGTCGCCAGATCAAGGCTGGGTTTCGGGCGGGGAAGTGCGGGCAGGATATGGCGGCGCGTGGCGATGCCGGACGCCTGCAACGCCGCCTCAACCGCCGTACCCGCCGCCTGCCAAGTCGCCTGATCCGCGATCAGACAGGCCGGGCCGGTGCCGAACTGCCGCAGATAGACCGTGCCCGCCTGCGCAAGAACTCCGACGCCGATCACGCATTCCGCGACTGACGCGGACCGCGCGGCCGCTTGGGTCAAAGCATCGGGCGCTGTCATCATAGCCGCATCCCCTGTCGCAATTCGTGCTGTCTTTCCCTAGCGCGCGGCCCCCGCGAAAGCCATGCCAAAGCGGGGCGAACACTTGATCTTTGGCCGGTCCGCGGTGACAACAGGGGCATCCGTGTCCCGTCAAAGGAACCCCATGCCCCTGCATATTGGCCTTGATCTGGGAACCTCGGGCGTCAAGGCGGTCTTGCTGCGCGATCTGACGACGGTTCTTGCCGAGGCTACGCATCCCCTGTCCATCAGCCGTCCGCAACTGGGGTGGAGCGAGCAAGACCCTGATCACTGGGTCGCCGCCGTTCTGGCCTGTCTGGACGATCTGGCGGCCAAAGCCCCGGACGACATGGCGCAGGTGCGCGGCATCGGCTTGTCGGGGCAGATGCTGGCGGCGCTGATTCTGGACGGTGATCTGCGCCCAATCCGCCCGGCAATGCTGTGGAACGATCAGCGCGCGCAGGCCGAATGCGCGACCCTGCTGGCCCGCAAGCCGGATATCGGTCAGCGCAGCAATGGCACGCCCGATCCGGGCATCACCGCCGCCAAATTGCTGTGGCTGGCAAGCCATGAACCCCGCGCCATAGACCGCGCGCGGATGCTGCTGCTGACCAAGGATTACGTCCGTCTGGTCCTGACCGGAGACCTCGCGACCGAGGCGTCGGATGCGGGCGGCACCCAGCTGCTGGATTGCCGCCTTGGCGTCTGGGACGCGGGGATGTGTGCGGCTGCGGGCTGGGACATCGCGCATCTGCCGCCTTTGGTGGACAGTTGGGCGGCGGCGGGGCATTTGCGGGCAAAGTTTCAGACGCGCTGGGGCATGGTCGGGCCGGTTGTCGTCGCGGCGGGGGCGGGCGACAATATGGGATCGACGCTAGGCGCGGGCGGCACCCGTCCCGGCGATGCGGTGCTGACGCTTGGCACATCTGGTGTGTCCTGCATTGTCGATGCGGAATTTCATCCCGGCCCGGACCGCGCGATCCTTACCTCGGCCCATGTGGTGCCGGCGACCTTTCTATCAATGGGCGTGGTGATGAGTGCGACTGCGAGTCTAGACTGGGTGGCCGGGCTGACCGGGCAGGATCCATCCGCCCTGAATACCGCTGCCGAGGCTTTCGTGGCCGACAACCAGATCGACCGTGCGCCGCATTTCCTGCCCTGTCTGACCGGCGTAAGGACGCCGCTGAACCGCCCCGATCTTCTGGGCCGCATGTCCGGTCTGCATCCCGGCGTCACGTCCGCCGCACTGGCCTATGCCACGATGGAGGGGGTGGCGTTTCAATTGGCCGATTGTCTGGCGGCGCAGGCGGCGGTGGGCGTCGCCGCGCGGTCGGCCACGCTGGTCGGTGGCGGCAGTCGCAGCAGGCTATGGTCCCGCATGATCGCTACCGCCCTGCAAATGCCGGTCAATCTGGCCGCGCGGTCCGATATCGCCGGGCCCTTGGGCGCGGCGCGGCTGGCCGCGGTGGCGGCGGGTGCGGGGACCGGGATTTTAGAATTTTCGGTGGCCGTCATGGACCGGATTGACCCGGACGCGGCCCTGCAAACGGCGCTACAAGACCGCCGTGCGGGCTTTGACGCCTTGTCGAAAGGGTAGACGCTAATCCGCCGTCGCGCCGGTCCCAAGGATCCAGCGATGATCCACCGTCAGGATTTGCGCCATCGCCGCGCGTGCGGCGGGCGCGTTTCCTGCGCCCACGCTATCGGCAAGAACCTGATACTGCACCGCTTTTTCGACGGCGAAATCTTCGACCCCGGCGCGCAGGCGGGGCAGGATCGCTTGGGCCACGCCAAATTCCACCACACCCGAGGCGGCGCGCAGGAACGGGTTCTGCGTCGCCTCGCACAGGGTCCGGTGAAATTCAAACTCGGCCAGCGCAAAGGGTTCAGCCAGCCCGGCGGTCATGCTGCGCTGGTTCAGCCAATACATCAGCATCCGCAACTGCTCGGCGGTGCGCCGACCTGCGGCAAGTTCGGCGGTCTGCACCTCGATCCCTTCGCGCAATTCAACAAAACTAGCCAGAAAGGCGGCGTCCGGCCCGGCCTCTTGGATCCAGGCCAGCACCTGCCGGTCGAACAGGTTCCAGCGGTTGCGCGGCAGAACCCGCGTGCCGACCTTGGCGCGGGCTTCGACCAGACCCTTGGCCTCCAGCGTTTTCAGCGCCTCGCGCAGTACGGTGCGCGACACGCCGTAGGCATCCATCATTTCGGCGTCGTTGGGCAGGATCGACCCCACCGCCAGCCGACCCGACGCAATGCCAAGCCCGACCTCGGTGATCACATAGCTGTGGTAATTGCGCGCAGTCTGCCGCCCCGAGAGCGCGCGTACCAGGCTCCCGGGTTCGCTCATGTCACGTTTTCCAAAACACCTTGCTGCTCGGCGTTGACGCCGAGAAGACCAGTCGTTGCAACAAGATGAACATAAACAATAGTGCACCAATGACAATCTTGGTCCACCAGCTGGACAAAGAGCCGTCAAAAACGATGTAAGTTTGCACAAGGCCCTGCAACATGACCCCGATGAAGGTGCCTGCGACAAAGCCGTAACCGCCGGTCAAGAGGGTGCCGCCGATCACCACGGCGGCAATGGCATCCAGTTCCACCCCCAAGGCCGACAGGGAATACCCGGCCGAGGTATAAAGCGAAAACACGATCCCGGCCAATCCGGCCAGTGTGGCCGACAGGGTGTAGATCAGGATCGTCGTGCGCGCCACCGGCACCCCCATCAGCGCCGCCGAGGTTTCCGACCCGCCAAGCGCATAGACGTAAGACCCGAACCGCGTGCGATGGGCCAAGATGATACCCCCGGCAAAGACCGCCAGCATCACCATGCCGATGACGGTCAGACGCCCGCCACCCGGCAGCAGGATATAGCTTTTGGAAATGGTGGAATACATCTCATGCTTGATGCCGATGCTGTCGGGTGACAGGACCGACGCGCCGCCGCGCGCCAGAAACATCCCCGCAAGGGTGACAATGAACGATGGCACCTTCAGATAATGGATCGCCGCCCCCATCACCGCGCCAAAGCTGGCCGCCACGAACAGGGCCACTGCAAAGGCCACCAAAGGGTGCAGACCGCCCCACATGATTAGCGTGGCGATCAGAACGGTGGTAAAGCCGATCACCGCGCCCACCGACAGATCAATCCCGCCCGAGATGATGACAAAGGTCATCCCCACCGCCGCGATCCCCAGAAAAGCGTTGTCGGTCAGGAAGTTGCCCAGCACCCGCGTCGACAGCATGGCCGGGAATTGCACGATGGCCGCCACATAGGCCAGAACGAAAATCGCCGTGGTGGCGACCAGCGGACGCAGGGCGCGGTTCATGGCAATTTCCTTTCCAACAGTTTCGGCGCATCGGCCGCCGGGCCGCGCCATTGCCCCAGCATCTGGCTGACCAACGGCGATTGCAGCATCAAGATCAGAATGATCACCCCGGATTTCACCACCAGATTGAATTCGGGTGAGAAGCCGGAAATCAGGATGCCGGAATTCATCGCTTGGATGATGAAGGCGCCGACCACGCTCATCGGGATGGAAAAGCGCCCGCCCAGTAGGGATGTGCCGCCGATGACCACGGCCAGAATGGCATCCAGTTCCAGCCAAAGCCCGGCATTGTTGGCATCAGCGCCGCGGATGTCGCCGGCGACGATCAGGCCGGAAGTTGCCGCGCAAATTCCGGCAAAGGTATAGACCAGCACCAGCAGCAGACCGCTGGAAATCCCGGCAAAGCGCGCGGCGGAGCGGTTGACGCCCACCGCTTCGATCAGCAATCCAAGGGCGGTGCGCCGCACCACCAATGTCGCCAGCACCATCAAGCACAGCGCGATGACCATCGGCATCGGCAGGCCAAAGACCGAGCCCGTGCCGATGAAGATCAGCACCGGATCGGAAAAGGTCACGATAGAGCCTTCGGTGACCAATTGCGCCAAGCCGCGCCCGGCGACCATCAGAACCAGCGTGGCGATGATCGGCTGGATGTTCAGCGTGGTCACCAGAAACCCGTTCCAAAGCCCGCAGATC
>JANNBI010000372.1:0-1720 GCA_031385345.1 Paracoccaceae bacterium
GACCCCGCGCGCTGCGGGATCAACCAGCCGTGGCGCGGTTTCCGACCACAGGGTCAGCGCGGTGGCCGACAGACCCGCCAGCGCCGAGGGCCAGTTGGCCGGGTTCAACGGCGAGGGCCAAAGCCGCAGCAATTCCTCGGCTTGCCGGTCGCGGCGCAGACGGTCAATTTGCAAGATCAACCCGTCGGCCTGCTGATAGGCTTCATCCGCCTTCAGACCGGGGGCCTGCAAGCGCACCAACTGGTTGGACAATTCGGCGCGGCGACGGGCGATATCCTCGGCCTCGGTCACCCCCTCGGCGGGCAGAGGGCCCAAGGCAGCGATCTGCGCCTGAATGACCGCGATCCGGGTGGAATTGGCGCTTTGCGCGCCCAGCAGCGCCTCGCGCCAATCGACCAGCTGCGCGCGCAGGGCATCCAGATCGCTGCCGGTGGATCTGGTGTTGGCCAGCAGCGCCTCGGCCCGGGCGGCCATCGCGGCCCATGATCCATCATTCAGGCCGCTGACATCACTGCCCTGCCCCGGCACAAAGATCCCCGGACCCAAAGGCCCGCGCCCGCCGGTATTGGGCACCAAAGCGCCGGTGGGATCGACCTTGGGCGCAGAGCTTGCCCCTGCGGGCGCACCACCGGACGCCCCCCCAGATGCGCTGCCACCAGAATAGCTGCCGCCGCCCGCCTGCTGCCCCAGCGACGGAGCCGCCGTCAGCGCCAGCAATATCACCAGACCAAGGCCCCCAAGCCGGGCCAACAGGGTCACCTTGTGCCCCTGCCCCGCCGTCATGCGTCCTCGTAAACCGTCGGAATGGCGCGCGGCGCGCGGTCCAGCCAGTCCGGCACCGGCAGGCCCTTTTCGCGCAGGAAGGTCGGGTTGTACAATTTGGACTGATAGCGGTTGCCGTAATCGCACAGGATGGTGACGATGGTATGTCCCGGCCCCATTTCCCGCGCCATATGGATCGCGCCGGCGATGTTGATGCCCGACGATCCGCCCAGACAGATCCCCTCATCCTCCAGCATCTCGAACACCAGTGGCAGCGCCTCGGCATCCGGAATGCGATAGCTGAAATCGGGGGTGAACCCTTCCAGATTGGCGGTGATGCGGCCCTGCCCGATCCCTTCAGTGATCGACGACCCCGGACTGTCCAGCTTTCCGGTGGTATAGAACGCGTGCAAAGCCGCGCCTTCGGGATCGGCCAGCCCCACCTTGACCCCCTTGGGCTGCAAGGCCAGAGCGACCCCGGCCAAATTACCGCCCGACCCGACCGCGCAGATGAACCCATCCACCTTGCCGCCGGTCTGTTCCCAGATTTCCGGCCCGGTGGTTTCAAAATGGCTTAGCCGGTTGGCGACATTGTCAAACTGATTGGCCCAGACCGCGCCATTGGGTTCGGTGCGCGCCAAAGCCTCGGCCAGACGACCGGAATAGCGCACGTAATTGTTGGGGTTCTTGTAAGGAGCCGCCGGAACCTGCACCAATTCGGCCCCCGCCAGCCGCAGCATGTCCTTCTTTTCCTGACTTTGGGTTTCCGGAATGACGATCACGGTGCGAAACCCCATCGATGCGCCCACCAGCGCCAACCCGATGCCGGTATTGCCCGCCGTGCCTACGACAATCGTGCCACCGGGCTTAAGCGCGCCCGACGCGACCGCATCGCGGATCATGTACAGCGCCGCGCGGTCCTTGACCGATTGGCCGGGATTTAGAAACTCGCATTTGC
>JANNBI010000435.1:0-4008 GCA_031385345.1 Paracoccaceae bacterium
GTGCGCCCACCGCGGCCCTGACGCCCTTCAAAGTTGCGGTTGGACGTGGCGGCACAACGCTCGCCCGGGGCAAGCTGATCCGGGTTCATCGCCAGACACATCGAACACCCGGCCAGACGCCATTCAAACCCGGCGTCGATAAAGATCTGCGCCAGACCCTCGGCTTCGGCTTGGGCGCGCACAAGACCGGACCCCGGCACGACCATCGCGCGCAGACCGTCCTTCTTTTTCTTGCCCTTCAGGATCGCCGCCGCCGCGCGCAGATCTTCGATCCGGCCATTGGTACAGGATCCGATGAACACGGTGTCGATCTGGATATCCGACAGTTTCATGCCCGGCGTCAGGCCCATGTAATCAAGCGAGCGTTGCACAGCCTCTACCTTGCCGCCGGTGAAATCCGACGGGCTGGGGACAACGCCGGTGATCGGCAAAACATCCTCGGGCGAGGTGCCCCAGGTGACGACCGGGGCAATATCCTCGCCCTTAAGGGTCACGATCTTGTCCCACTGGGCGTCGTCATCGGAATAGAGGGTCTGCCAATAGGCCACCGCCGCCTCCCATGCCGCACCTTTCGGCGCATGTGGGCGACCCATGCAATAGGCAAATGTCTTGTCATCAGGCGCAATCAATCCGGCCCGCGCGCCGCCTTCGATCGCCATGTTGCAGACCGTCATGCGGCCTTCCATCGACAATTCGCGAATCGCTTGACCGCAATATTCGATGACATAGCCGGTGCCGCCAGCGGTTCCGGTGACGCCGATCACCGACAAGGTGATGTCCTTGGCGGTAACGCCGGGGCGCAGCGATCCAGTGATTTTCACCTTCATGTTCTTGCCCTTGCGCTGGATCAGCGTCTGGGTGGCCAGAACATGTTCAACCTCGGACGTGCCGATGCCATGCGCCAGCGACCCAAAGGCGCCATGCGTGGCGGTGTGGCTGTCACCGCAGACCACCGTCATGCCGGGCAGGGTCCAGCCCTGTTCCGGGCCGACGATATGCACGATGCCCTGACGCACATCCGACACCGGGTAATAGTTGATGCCGAAATCGCGGGCGTTCTTGTCCAGCGCGGCCACTTGAATGCGGCTGTCCTCGGTCATGGTGGCCGCATTGGCGCGGTCCAGAGTGGTGGGCACGTTATGGTCCGGCACTGCGATGGTTTTTTCCGGCGCACGCACCTTGCGACCGGTCATGCGCAGACCTTCAAACGCTTGCGGGCTGGTGACTTCATGTACCAGATGGCGGTCGATATACAAAAGGCAGGTGCCGTCATCGGCCTGATGGACAACGTGATCGTCCCAGATCTTGTCGTAAAGGGTGCGCGCGGTTTGAACAGGAGCGGTCATGGCTCAACTTTCGTGTTTGGCTATCGGAAAATGGGCGGAACATGGACGGCGCGCTAAGAGGCGCGGGGCGACTTCAGCGAAGTCGTGACAGGACCGACCGCGTCAAAGCGGTAAAGCGCCAAGGCAGGCGGTCGTGGTCGGCAATGTCGAAAAACGGGGTCATGCGGCGTCTCATACGCCGAACCGCACCGCTGATCAATCGCTTTGGCGGCCCCTGACGCATCTGCGCCCCTTGCATCGCTGGCAAAAGGCCGATATCCGCCCCCGCTTGACGTTGAGTCGACGCTGCCGCGATGCTACGATTGCGACATATGCCCAGTGCCGGGGCGAATACGGTGCGCTTTTTGGAGGACGCTGTCCTGTCTCATTCTGATCCCGCCACCGGACTGCCGGTTGGCCCACGCGGGGCGCGCGCAAGCATCCCCGCCGACTATACCTCCGAACAGGTTCTGGCGGCAGTTCTGGCATCGGTGGACGATGACAAGGCCGAGGACGTGGTGGAAATCGACCTGCGCGGACGCTCGGACGTGGCGGATTACATGGTGATCTGCTCGGGTCGTTCTTCCCGGCAGGTGGCATCCATCGCGGACAAACTGATGGACCGGCTGAAGCTGGATTTTGGCATGATCGCCAAGGTCGAAGGTAAGGAAACCGGCGATTGGGTGTTGATCGACGCCAGCGACGTGATCGTCCATGTGTTCCGCCCCGAAGTGCGAGAGTTCTATCAGCTTGAAAAGATGTGGCTTCCGGGCAGCGCGCATCGCGGGGCCTGACCCTTGCGTGTCCATCTTTGCATGGTGGGCCGTCTGCGCGCCGGACCAGAGCGGGATCTGATTGACGACTACCTGATGCGATTTGACCGGACAGGGCGGCCCTTGGGCCTTGGCCCGGCGCTGGAACATGAGGTCGAGGACAAGAAGAACGCCGGCATGACTGCCGAGGCGGATCTGCTGGCGCGCGCCGTGCCGTCGGGTGCGGTTGTGGTCACGCTGGATGAACGTGGCAAGCTGCTGACCAGCCCCGACTTTGCCGCCCACCTGGCGCGGTGGCGCGACGCCGGGCGGCAGGATCTGGCCTTTGTGATCGGCGGTGCCGACGGGATTGACCCTGCCCTGCGCGCCCGCGCGGATTTCTCGATCAGTTTTGGCGCAATGGACTGGCCGCATATGCTGGTCCGGGTGATGCTGGCCGAACAATTGTACCGTGCCGCGACGATTCTCGGCGGCGGGCCCTATCACCGGGCTTAAATCACCGGGCCTAAGCCTTGGCATTGGGTCAGCACAGCGTTGCCCCGGCCCCGTTCGGGCGATAGAACGGCTGCAAGATCAGCAAGGGACAGTCGAATGAACGCCAAGAAACCCGTGGTATTGTGCATTCTGGACGGCTGGGGACTGGGCGTCTATCCGCAATACTCGGCCCCTGCGCAGGCCAATGTGCCGCATTTCAACCGGATCTGGCGCGACTGCCCCCATGCCACGCTGACGACCTTTGGCCCGGATGTTGGCCTGCCGACCGGCCAGATGGGCAATTCCGAGGTCGGCCATACCAACATCGGCGCGGGCCGGGTGGTTGCGATGGATCTGGGCGCCATTGATCTGGCGGTCGAGGATGGATCTTTTGCCACCAACCCCGAGGTTCTGGGTTTTGCCGCCAAACTGCGGGCCAGCGGCGGCGTGGCGCATCTTCTGGGAGTGGTGTCGGACGGCGGGGTGCATGGCCATCTGAACCATATCCTTGCCGCCTGCCGGGCAATCACCGCTTTGGGCGTCAGGGTGGCGCTGCATGCCATCACCGACGGGCGCGATGTGGCCCCTTCTTCGGCGGCGGGGTTTGTCGATCAGTTGCTGCTGTCGCTGCCCGCCGGGGCCAATGTGGCCACGGTCACAGGCCGCTATTGGGCCATGGACCGCGACAACCGCTGGGACCGCGTCGCGCGAGCCTATAGTGCGATCGTGAAAGGACAGGGTGCGTTTGCATCCGATGCGGCGACAGCGGTGGCGCAGTCCTATGCCAAGGGCGAGACGGATGAATTTCTGGCCCCGACGGTGATCGGGGATTACCGCGGCGCGCGCGACGGCGACGGGATTTTCTGCCTGAACTTCCGGTCCGATCGCGCACGAGAGATTCTGGCGGCCATGGCGCAGGTCGGCTTTGCCTCTTTTGACACCGGCCCCCGGCCCCATTGGGCGGCGATGCTGGGAATGGTGGAATATTCCAGCGATCACAACACCTTCATGGTCACGGCCTTTCCCAAACGGGTGATCGTGAACTGTCTGGGCGAGTGGGTTGCGGCGCAGGGTCTGACCCAGTTGCGTCTGGCCGAGACCGAGAAATATCCCCATGTCACTTTTTTCCTGAACGGCGGGCGCGAAACACCCTATCCCGGCGAAGCCCGCTATATGGCCCCCTCGCCCAAGGTCGCGACCTATGATTTGCAGCCGGAAATGTCGGCGGCAGAGGTCACCGATCAGTTGGTCCTTGGCATCGAAGCGGGCTATGATCTGATCGTGGTGAACTTTGCCAATCCCGATATGGTGGGCCATACCGGCAGCCTTCCC
The DNA here is from genome assembly GCA_031385345.1 of Paracoccaceae bacterium. Classification (GTDB taxonomy): domain Bacteria; phylum Pseudomonadota; class Alphaproteobacteria; order Rhodobacterales; family Rhodobacteraceae; genus CAIYZT01. The sequence goes on from JANNBI010000435.1 coordinate 3,905, forward strand.
GCCGCCATCGCCGCCTGCGAAGCAGTGGATGTCGGTCTGGGTCGCGCCCTTGCCGCCTTGCAGCGGGCAGGCGGCGCGATGATCGTGACGGCAGACCACGGCAA
>JANNBI010000447.1:0-4812 GCA_031385345.1 Paracoccaceae bacterium
GGTGGAAACCTTTTTGCGCGATGTGGCCCGGGTTCTGGCCGACAAGATGCAGGTGGATTTCAAGGTGGCCCGGCAGATCCTGATGGAGGGCTGGCGCGACCATCGCAAGGGCCGCGCCGAGATTCTGGCCGGCACGGCGGCGTCTACGGATCTGACCGAGGCCGAGCAATTGGAGAATATCTGAGATGAGGTCTGATCTGGTCCGCGCATCGGCCTTTGTGCATAGGTTTGCCCTAGTGCCGATCGATCCGGCAATCTGAGATGGGGTTTCTGCGGGCGGCGCGAGAGGTTGTGGCGCTGGCTGCGGCCCGCGCGATGATGCCGCCGCCGCCGCCGGATATCACGCGCTGGTGCGAAGAGAATATCACGTTTGATCAGCGGTCCCCGATGCCGGGTCCGTTCCGCATTGCGGCCTTTCCGTTTCTGCGGGAAATTCATGAGGTCTTGTCGCCCGAGCATCCCTGCCGGGAGGTGACGGTGAGCAAATCGGCGCAGATCGGCGGCACGGTGTCGATCCTGCAACCGATGCTGGCGGCCTGGCACGAATACACGCCGCTGGATTCGCTGGTGGTGCATCCGACCAGTTCCTCGGCCACGGAATGGGTCAACGCCAAATGGTTGCCGATGCGGCGGTCAACGCCCAGCCTGCAACGGATGTTTGGCGACGGTCGCGGGCAGAACACGGACAACACGTTCAACCAGGAGACGGCGGATCGCAACGGCAGCCTGAAGGTGGCCAGTGCCGGATCGCCGGATGACCTGTCGGGCACCTCGCGCCGTCTGGTGGCGCTGGACGATGTTTCGAAATTCGAGATGAACGACAAAGGCGATCCAGAGGCCATGGCGATCAGCCGGGCCAGCGCCTTTGAAGATGCCAAGATCTTGCGGATGTCCACGCCCCAAGTGCAGGGCACCTGCCGGATCAGCAAAGCCTATGGTCGCAGCGATCAGCGGTTGTTTCATGTGCCCTGCCCGCAATGCGGCAACATGGCCCCGCTGACTTGGGAGAACTTCAAATCCTCGATCGACCCGGAACGGTTGGCGGCGGCGCATTTTACCTGCGAAGCCTGCGGTGCAGTGATCGGTCATTCGGACAAAAGGGCGATGGTGGCGCAGGGGGTCTGGGTGGCGGGCAATCCGCGCGGCGACCATCCGGGGTTTCATATCTGGCGCGCTTATGCGCCGCAGCGTGACTGGGCGTCGATTGCGGTGGAATATGCCCAGGTGATGGGCTGGACGGGGTTGTCGGTTTCTGCCGCCACAGAAAGCGCCCTGCGCGCCCAGGTGGAGGCGCAGACCGAGCAGACGTTTTACAACGATGTGCTGGGTCGGCCCTATGAGCAGGCCAGCAAGGGGCCGGACTGGCAGGCGCTGCGCGACCGGGTTGAGCATATGGCGGCGGGCGAGGCGCTACCGGTTGGGGTGGTTCCGGCCAAGGGCGTGTTGCTGACAGCGGGTGTGGACTGCCAGCAGGACCGCACCGAGGTGCATATCAAGGCTTTCGGCGCGAACTTCCGGCGCTGGACCATCGACTACATCGTGATCCCGCACAACATTGCGGAAGAGGCCTGCGTGGTGTCGCTGGACGCGATCCTGAAACGGACCTGGCGCACGACGCTGGGCCTGCCGCTGGCCTTGGACATGATGGCAATCGATGTCGGCACCTTTACCGATGCCGTCTGGGCCTTTGGCAAGCGCCATCCCTGGACGCGGGTCATTCTGGTCAAGGGCGGTTCGTCGGCCAATGGGCCGGTGATGGCCCCGATGAAGTTTGAACGCCGCGACGATGGCAAGGCCAAGCGCGCGCAGAAGCGGGCTTTCGTGCTGAACGTCAGCCAGATGAAGGCGGATTTTTATGGCTGGCTGGCCAAGGATGATCCGATGGCCCGGGGCTATTGCGCCTTTGCTGCCGGTCTGGGCGATGAATATTACCGGCAGATCACGTCCGAGGTGCGGGTGCTGAAACGCAACCGGGCCGGGGTGGTGACCAGTCAATGGGATCTGGTGGAGCCGACCCGGCGCAATGAGGGTCTGGACACCGAACTTTATGCCGAAGCTGCGGCGCGGCGCAAAGGCTGGACCAGCCTGACCGAAGAACAATGGTCGCGGCTGGAAGAAGAACGCGGCGTGGCACCGGCAGCGGGGCAGGGCGATTTGTTCGATGCCGCGGTGCGTGCTGTGCCCAAGGATAGTCCGGCGCCCGAGGCCGAAGCCGCGTCCAAGCCGCAGACGCGGGGCGCAGCTGCACAGGGTCGCGGCAATTGGTTGGGCAACCGGGTCAAGAAGGGGGACTGGATTTGAGCTATTCCGATGCGGATCTGGTCAAGCTGCGCGCGGCCCTGTCCAGCGGGGTTCGGTCTGTGCGGTTCGAGGATGGCCGGCAGGTCGAATATCAGACTGTCGCGGAGCTGGTGCAGGCCATCGGCATCGTGGAGCGGGCCTTGATCCCTGCTGCATCGCGCGTGACGCATTTCAACCCCGTTTATTCCAAGGGCACCTGACATGAGCCTTATTGACCGGGTGCTGCAAGAGATCGCGCCGTCCATGGCGCTGTCGCGGGCCAAGAGCAAGGCGGCCCTGCGTCTGGTCAACATGCGCTATGATGCGGCCACCACCGGGTCGCGCGGGGCGTCCTGGCGCAAGCTGTCGTCGGATGCCAATGCCGCCGGGTCGCAGCGCGGAGTTTTGGCGCAGGTGGCGCGCGATATGGTGCGCAACACGGCCTTTGCCACGCGCGCCCAGATGGTGATTGCGAACAATGTGGTGGGCGACGGCATTTTGCCCAAGGTCAATTGCAAGTCAAAGCGCCTGTCGCGCAAAGTTCTGAGCGTGATCGAGCGGCATCTGGACACCACGGATATCGATGCCGATGGCCGCGCCAATCTGTACGGATTGCAGCGTCTGGCGCTGAATTCCATTGTGGAAAGTGGCGAGGTGCTGATCCGGCGCCGCCGCCGGTCGCGGCGCGACGGGTTTGCGCTGCCGTTTCAGATTCAGGTGATGGAGCCTGATTTTCTGTCCATTCTGAACGATGGCCCCTTGCCGGGCGGCGGTCTGGTGCAGGACGGAATTGAATATGATGCGATCGGCCGGCGCGTGGCCTATCACCTGTATTCCGAACATCCCGGATCCACCGGCAACTGGCGCCGCGTTCTGGCATCCGAGGTGCGCCGGGTCGAGGCATCAGAGATCATCCATGTCTATCGGCAGGACCGCCCCGGCCAGCAACGCGGTGTGACCTGGTTCGCGCCGATTGCCATGCTGTTGCAGGACCATCACGATTACATGGATGCGCAGGTGGTGCGCCAGAAGATCGCCGCGCTGTTCGCTGGTTTTGTCACCTCATTGGAGGCGGACACGGTCAACGGCACGGGCCCAAATCCGGAAACTGCGGATGCCGAGGGTCGGTTTACCACGATGAGCCCGGGGCGGTTGGAAATGCTGCTTCCCGGAGAATCCATCGAGTTTGCCAATCCACCACCGGCAGAGGGGTTTGACGAGTTCAACCGGGTCAATCTGCGCGCCGTCGCGGCGGGCATGGGGATCACCTATGAGGCGCTGACCGGCGATCTGGCGCAGGCCAATTTCTCGGCCAGCCGGATGGGCCGGATGGAAATGGACCGCAATGTGTCGGGATGGCAATGGCTGCTGATGATCCCGCAGTTCATGCAGCCCTTTGGCCGCTGGTTCCAAGAGGCCTGGGAATTGCAAGAGGGCCGCTTGCCCGAGGATTTCCAGATGGGATGGGTGCCGCCACATCGCATGTTGATCGATCCAGCGCGGGAGATCCCGGCCATGGTCGCGGCGATCCGGGCCGGTCTGGCCAGCCGGTCGGGGACGGTGCGCCGTCTGGGCGAGGATCCCGAGCGGCTGGAGGAAGAAATCATCAAGGATGCTGCCGATGCCGACAAGGCAAAGCTGATCTTTGACAGCGACCCGCGCCACACGGCGGCGGGCGGCATGAAACATCAGGTGTCGGGCGAAACCGCGCCGGTGAAGGGTGCCGATGAGGTGGACCCAGACCCTGCGTATCCCGAAATGACGGATCCTGACAAGACGGAGGCAAATGATGACGAAACCGAATGAGCTGATCCTGTATGGCACGGTCGGGGATTATTGGTGGGATGAGGAATATTTCACCTCGGCCCAGGTGATTGCGGCGCTGGACCAGATGAGCGGGCCGATCACGGTGCGGCTGAATTCCGGTGGTGGCATCGCGCATGAGGGTTTGGCGATCTATTCGGCGCTGTCGGCCTATCCGGGCGAGGTGCATGTGATCATTGACGGCGTGGCCGCCTCGGCTGCATCGCTGATTGCCATGGCGGGCGACCAGATCACGATGCGGCTGGGATCCTATATGATGATCCATGACCCGGCCCAGCCCTTTACCGAGGGGCGCGGCACCGAACAGGATCACCTGCGTCTGGCCAAGGCCTTGGGCGTGACCGCCGGGGCCTATGCCGACATCTATGCCAAGACATCCGGCACCGGGCGCGACGAAGCGCGGGCCGTGATGAAGGATGAAACCTTCATGGACGGACCCACGGCCATCGCGCTGGGGTTTGCCACGGATTACGACCCCGAGGCCATAGCGGCCACGGCGGCGGTGTTCGATTACCGCATTTACCGCAATGCGCCGCCCGCCCTGCGCGCGGCGTCGGAACGCCTTGGGCAGAATGCCCCGGGCAAAGAGGCCGTGATGGCCATGATGGCGGGTTCGCCCCGCCGTAAACCCAAAGAGGAGAAAACCATGGCGAAAGTTGCCAGCCTTGCGACCGCGGCGGTTGACGCCGTGGAACCCGACGACACCGA
>JANNBI010000346.1:0-7409 GCA_031385345.1 Paracoccaceae bacterium
TGGGTGGCCAGCCATTCCGTCAGCGGCTGGCGCAGGCAATCGGCGCCGTCGTTGCGGGCGCGGTCAATGACGGCCCGCGCCTCGGCCAGATCGACGCGGCGCAACAGCGCCTTGACCGGACCGATGGAGGCCGGGCGCATCGACAGGGTCGGAATGCCCATGGCGGCAAAAGCAAGCGCTTCCAGCGGGCGACCGGCATCTTCGCCGCAAAACGACAGCTTGGTCCCGGTGCTGGCGCAGCGGGTGACGATCTGCTCCATAAAGTTAAGAAACGAGGTGTTCAGCGTGTCATAGCGTTTGCGCACCCGTTCGTTTTCGCGGTCGGCGGCAAAGAAGAATTGTTTAAGGTCATTGCCGCCGATCGAGATGAAATCGACCACCTCAAAAAACGCCTGCGGGGCAAAGGCGAGGGAGGGGGTTTCCAGCATCGCGCCGATTTCGATCGTCGCAGGCACCGGATGACCCAAGGAGTTTTCGCGGTGCAATTCGCGGAACACATGGGCGCGGGCGGCGGTAAATTCCGCGATTTCGGTGATGAAGGGAAACATCACGGTCAGGGGGCGGCCATTGGCGGCGCGGATCAGCGCCTGCAACTGCATCCGCAGCACGCCGGGTTTGTCGAGGCCCACCCTTATAGCGCGCCAGCCCATCGCGGGGTTCGGCTCGTCATTGGGTTTCATGTAGGGCAGGACTTTGTCTGATCCGATGTCCAAGGTGCGAAAGGCGACGCGGCGGCCTTTGGCGGCATCCAGAACGCGGGTGTACAGCTTGGCCAACTCGTCCCGTTTGGGCATCTGGTTGCGGATCAGGAATTGCAATTCGGTGCGAAACAGACCGACGCCTTCGGCCCCTGATCCGATCAGGCTGGGCAGATCGGCCATCAATCCGGCGTTCATCTGCAAGGAAATCACCTGACCGTCGCGGGTCTGGGCGGGCAGATCGCGAAGGGAGACATAGCTTTCCTGCGCCGCCGCCTGCATCGCGACCTTGTCGCGGAAGGACCGGGTGATGGTGTCTTCGGGGCGCAGATGCACCGTGCCCTGATCGCCGTCCACCAGAATGACATCGCCGTTCAGGGCATCCGTCAGGATGCGTTCGGCGTGGATCACCATGGGAATGGCCAGCGCGCGCGCGACGATGGCGGCGTGCGAGCCGACCGAGCCTTCTTCCAGCACCACGCCTTTCAGCTTGCGGCCATATTCCAGCAATTCCGCCGGGCCGATGTTGCGGGCCACAAGGATGGGGTTTTCCGGCATGGTGGCACCAGTGTCCTTGCCCTGACCGGTCAGGATGCGCAGCAGGCGGTTGGACAGGTCGTCAAGGTCGTGCAGGCGGTCGCGCAGATAGGCATCGGGCACCTGTTCCAGACGCGACCTTGTGGCGGATTGTTCTTTTTCAACAGCGGCTTCAGCGGAAAGACCGGCTTGGATGTCCTCCTCCATCCGGCGCAGCCAGCCGCGGGAATGGGCGAACATGCGGTAGGCTTCCAGCACCTGCTTTTGTTCGTTGTTCAGGCTTTCGGCGGCCAGAAGATCATCGACCGACACGCGCAGCACGCCCACAGCCTCGCGGATGCGGTCAATTTCGGTCAAGGGGTCGTCGGCCACGGGATTGGTCACGACGACGCGGGGTTCATGCAGCCAGACCCGGCCTTCGGCAGCACCTTCCTGCCCCGAGGTGCCGCGATAGGAGGCGGGTTGTTTGTGCAGCGCGCCCATGGCCGAGCCGGGACCGGCGAAGGCGCCAAGTTCGGTCATCTCGGCCAGAACCATCGCGACGACTTCGACCGCGTAAATCTCGTCTTCGGAATAGGCGCGGGTGGTTTTGGACTGGACGACCAGCACGCCCAGCTTTTCCCCGACGCGCTGAATCGGGACGCCAAGGAAGGAGGAAAAGATTTCCTCGCCGGTTTCGGGCATATAGCGAAAGCCCTTTTCGGCCGGGGCATCGGCGGTGTTGACCGGCAGTCCGGTGCGCGCGACGCGGCCAACCAGACCCTCGCCCAGTTTCATCCGGGTGGTGTGGACGGATTCGGGTTTCAGCCCCTCGGTCGCGCAAAGTTCCAGCGTTTCAGGATCAAGGAACAGGTAGATCGAGCAAACCTCGGTCCCCATGCTGTCCGCGATCAGATGGGTGATGCGGTCGAGCCGTTCTTGCCCCTGAGCGGGGGTGGCCAGCACATCGCGCAGGCGCCGCAGCAGTTTTCGGCTGTCGCTTTCGCTTCGTTCGGTCATTCCAGCGCCCCTTTGGGTGGGTTAGACCACATGAGCGGGCCAAAGTGAACAGGGGTGCGGGGCGGGCGGGGTCAATGGGTCTGGGCTTTGGCGATATCCGCGATGGTAATGCCCGATAAACGCCCGATCAGCAGATCTTCTGCCTGTTTCAGGGCATCGTCCATGGTGGCCTGCAAGGTCCGTTCAATCGCGCAATGGGACGGATTTTCGGGGCCTTTGCCGGGTTTGGCGATGATGGATTCGTCCAAGGCGCGGTAAACATCGGCAATCGTGATCGCCTCGGCTGCGCGGGCGAGCCGCCAACCGCCGTCATGCCCGCGGGCCGAGGTCAGGATCCCGGCCTGCCGCAACAGGCCGAGCACCCGGCGCACGACCACCGGATTGGTGCCTTGGGCCAAGCCGAAATCTTCGGACCGCAGGGGTCGTTCCGGCTGCTGGGCCATATGGCCAAGGGCATGCAGGGCGAGCGAGAGCTTGCTATCGCGTTTCATGTAACTATATGTGTTGCGTGATGATCATGGAGAACAATATGACCAACCAATCCCCGTCTGACCAGCCTTATGACGTGGCCATCATTGGTGGCAATTTTGCTGGAATGGCGGCGGCGCTGTATCTGCTGCGCGCGCGACGGCGGGTGGTGATGTTTGACGACGGCCAGCACCGCAACCGCTTTGCCGCGCATAGCCACGGGTTCCTGGGGCAGGACGGCGCGTCCCCCGACCAGATCCGCGCGACAGGGCTGGCGGAACTGCGGCGCTATCCAACGTTCCAGCTGCGTGAGGAGCGTGTGGGGGATGTCAGCGGCGTGGTGGGGGATTTCGCGGTGACCGGGAACGGCGGGACCACCTATGCGAAGCGCGTGATCTTGGCCACCGGACAGCGCGACCTTTTGCCTGATGTGCCGGGGCTGGCAGAGTGTTGGGGCAAGACCGCCAACACCTGCCCCTATTGTCATGGCTATGAATTGGCCGATCTGCCGACGGGGATCTTGTTGGATGATAATCCCCATGCCGGGATGTATCTGCGGCAGGTGCGGCGCTGGGCGGGGGCGCTGACGGTGTTTGACAATGGCGCGGCGCTGGACCCGCAAACCGTTGCGCTGATTGCCGAATTGGGGGCGGCTTATGTGCCGGGGCCTTTGGCGGGCTTGCAGCATGAGGCGGGGATTTTGCACAGCATCGCGGTGACGGGCGGGGCGGTGGTGCCGCTGCGCGCGCTGTATCTTGGGACCAAGACCACGCCAGCCGCGCCCTTTGCCGGGCTGATGGGCTGCGAGATGGCGGAAAGCCACAGCGGGCTGATGGTGAGCGTGGACACATGGCAGCGCAGCACGGTGCCGGGGGTCTTTGTGGCCGGCGATCTGGCGCGCGGGATGCCTGCGGCGATCTTTGCCGCCGCCAGCGGGGCCAGCGCCGGGATCGGCTGCGATATGGATCTGGCGGGGCTGCTGACCTAGCGCCCGCCTAAACTGCGCCGTCCAGCGCCTGCGGGCGCTGGATCAGGGCGGGTGGGGGTCAGGCCTTGTCCAACTCGAACGTGTCATGCAGGGCCTGAACCGCCAGTTCCATGTATTTGCGGTCGATCAGGACCGAGATCTTGATCTCGGAGGTGGTGATGACCTTGATGTTGACGTTCTCTTTGGCAAGGGAGGCGAACATCTTGGCCGCAACGCCGACTTGCGAGCGCATCCCGATGCCCACGACCGAGACTTTGGCAACATCGGTATCGGCCACCAGTTCGGAATAGGCGATCTTGCCGGCGTCGCGCGCATCCTCGACGGCTTTGCGGGCGCGGTCCAGTTGATTGGTCGGCAGCGAAAACGTCATGTCGGTATAGGCCTGCACGTCGCCGGGGGCCGTAAATTCCGAGATGTTCTGCACGATCATGTCGACGTTGATCCCGGCTTCGGACAGCGGGCCAAAGATCGCGGCGGCGATGCCGGGGCGGTCTTCGACCTTCAGCAGGGTCATTTTGGCTTCGTCGCGCGAATAGGCCACGCCAGAGACGACTTTCGATTCCATGATTTCATCCTCGTCGCAGACCAAGGTTCCAGAGTTTTCGTCGGTATCCTCGAACGAGGACAACACGCGCAGGCGGACTTTATAGCGCATCGCCAGTTCGACCGACCGGGTTTGCAGGACTTTGGCCCCCAGCGAGGCCAGTTCCAGCATTTCTTCAAACGCGATCCGGTCGAGTTTGCGCGCCTTTTTTGAGATGCGCGGGTCAGTGGTATAAACGCCATCGACATCGGTATAGATATCGCAGCGCACCGCGCCAAAGGCAGCGGCAAAGGCGACTGCGGTGGTGTCGGACCCGCCGCGGCCAAGGGTGGTGATGCGGCCTTCGGCGCTGACGCCTTGAAAGCCCGCGACCACGGCCACCTTGAAGCCTTCGGCAAATTTCGCGTCGATGTGGTCACGGGGGATCGACACGAAGCGGGCGGAAGAATGGGCAGAGGTGGTGTTGATCGGCACCTGCCAGCCCTGCCATGACCGCGCCGGAATATCCATTTCCTGCAAGCGCAGCGCCATCAGACCGGCGGTGACGTTTTCGCCCGCCGCGACCACGGCGTCATATTCGCGGGCGTCATACAGTTTCGACGTGCCCTCGACATAGCCGACGAAACGGTTCGTCTCTCCGGACATGGCCGAGACGATGACGATCACCTGATACCCGCGCTCGACCTCGGCCTGGACCTTTTTCGCGGCGTTTTCGATGCGCGCAAGGTCGGCCACCGAAGTGCCGCCGAATTTCATCACGAGGATAGCCATCGCCCCTCCAAAGCTTGCAAAATCGGCGTCTCTTTAAGCGGGGGGCGGGGGGGGCGCAAGGGCTTAGTCCAGACGAAAGCCCTTTGGGGCCAGGGGCGGGGGGACGGGTTCGCCCAAAGGCGTGGCAAGGGCGATGTCGCAGGCGCGGCAAATCGCGTCCAGCGGCATGGCATTGGGGGTGGGGCCGAAGGGATGGGCCAGATCCTCGGTCACCTCGGCCAGACCCAGAAAGGTATAGGCGACCAGCACGGTGAACAGCGGCGCAAAGGTTCCGGGGCTGTCGAGAAGGGCAAAGGGCAGCAGGGCGCAATAGGCCCAGGCGGTGCGAAAGATCAGCAGAGAATAGACGTAAGGCAACGGCGTCAGGCGGATGCGTTCGGACCCGGATTGGGCCAGCGCGATGCTGGCCATCCGTTCGGACAGGGTGCGGGCGCCAAAACCGTCCAACCGCCCGGCGCGAAGGGCCTCGGTCAGGGTGACGGTGACGGCATCCAGCGCCGCCTCGGCCGTGGCGTGATCGCCGTCGCGGCGGGCCAGCGCGTCGGGTGGCAGATTGCGCAGGGCGCAGCGGTGCAGGTGCAAAAAGGCGCGGTGGGCGCGCAGCAGGCGGTCGCGGTCCTGTGGGTCGGACAGAAACAGCGCTGCCTCGCGCACCAGACTGCGGGTATCAGCCAGAAGCCCACCCCACAGCCGACGCGCCTCCCACCAGCGGTCATAGGCGGCGTTGTTGCGAAAGCCCAGAAACAGCGACAAGGCCACGCCCAACACGGTGAACGGCGTCGGAGAGAGATGCGGCAGAACGGTGCCGTAAGCGTCCAGCAGCATCAGGGCCGAGGTCCAGATCCCGATGACCGCCAAGGCTGGCAGCAGGGTCGGCAGGACCGACCCGCGCAAGGCAAAAAGCAGGTCGCGGGGGCCGGGGCGGTCTCGGATGATCATGCGCGCGCTCCTGTCGGCGGTGGGCCTGCGCGCAGTTAGCGCGCCGGTGGGGGGCAGGGCAACAGGGGGCGAAGGCAAAGGGCGAAACCGCGCGGGGAGGGGGTAAGTGTTGGCGGGGAGGGGCCATGCGGTTTTGGCAGGGCGAAAGGTGGTCCGTCATGCCCGGATTGGCGAGGGTTGATCAGCGCAGCGGTTCATCAGCGCCAATGGGGCGAAGATCGGCTGGCTGGCTTTAGTTGTCTGAGAAACAACTTGGCCCGGCGCGTGCGTTTCAATCTTTGTCGCTTCGGGATTAATGTGGGTTGGTCTGCGCTACTGCCAATGACCACCGGGCGCCGCGAGGTTCGCGGCGCCCGGATTTGATTTGGGCCGATCAGCGCAAGGGATGATCAGCGGTGGGGGGGCATTGGTCAGCCTTCGTCGCCGCCAGCATCGCCGCCTTCGTCGCCACCGGCGTCGCCGCCTTCGTCTGCGCCCGCTTCGTCTGCGCCCGCTTCGTCTGTGGCCTCATCGGGGGCGGCGTCCGCGCCCTCGTCAACGGCTTCATCGGTGGCCGCTTCATCGCTGGCCGCTTCGTCGGTTGCTTCGGCCTCGGTTGCGTCCTCGGTCGTCGCGTCTTCTGCGGTGGCTTCGGTTTCGGTGGTGGCCTCTTCGGTCATCACCTCTTCGGTCGATTCCTCTTCGATCACGGTTTCTTCGGTGATCTCGCTGGTGAATTCTTCGCTGGTGATCGTCTCTTCGATCATGGTTTCCGAGGATTCATAGCTTTCGGTAATCGTCTCGGAATATTCGGCATAGTAGCTTTCATACGAAAAGGAGTCGTAGCTGTAGCTGGACCAGCCCGCGACGGTGCTGGTGTCGATCACCTCGTAATAATACTCTTCAGTAATGATCCAGGAGGTGGTGGAAATCGCCCCGCCGCGCCAGATGTCAAAGCCGAAATCGGTGACGCCGTTGCGGATCCAGTACAGCACAATTTCGTCCACCTCGATCGGGCTGGCGACTTTGCGCGACTTGACCGTTTCGATGACATCGCCGGGCAGGAAACCGGCTGCTTCGGCCAGACCGCCGGGTTGGGTGGCCAGTACCAGCGCGCCGGTGGTGCCGCTGTCCAAGGCGAAAGCTGAAACGACGGCGGCGTCGATGGGCAACAAGACCGCATCCAAAGCGCGCGAAACATAGGGTTCCGGCAAGGATTGCGCTTGGGCAAGGCTGGGGACGAGGCCGGACAGAAGGCCGGTTCCAAGAACAAGGCTGGTGGACAGAAGGGCTGCGCGCAGGGATGCGCCACGGGTTTCGAGCATTTGACACCTGATTTGAGGGTAAGTGGGTTTGGGTTCGGTGCAAGCCGTGACAACGGGGAACAAAGCCAAACCAGGAACAAACGCTTGCGATAACGGGTGGCTAGCAGGGAACCGCGTCGGAAGCTTGGCCGAACAACGGCGGAAGGACGGCTGCGGGATTA
>JANNBI010000471.1:0-4927 GCA_031385345.1 Paracoccaceae bacterium
GTCATTGCGTAGGGAAAAGTGCCGCCTTGTGGCCGTCAGGATGCGGTCAACGGTTTCGGGAACCATTAAAGACGGGGTGCCGCCGCCAAAATAGATGCTCGACACCAGCCTGGGGCCTGTTTCAGCAGCCTGTCGTTCAATCTCAACCTCAAACGCGGCGGCCCACTGGTTTTGGTCCACGCGTTCCGCCACATGGCTATTGAAATCGCAGTAGGGGCATTTTGACTGACAAAATGGCCAATGCAGGTAAATTCCAAAGTCCGGGGCGGCGATGTCCATCGGCCTACCCTTTGAAGGCCGTGACTTCGATTTCGATCTTCATCTCGGGTCGGATCAGGCCTGCGACGATCATGGTGGCAGCGGGTCGAATAGTGGCCAAGGCGCGACCAAGTTCCGGAACGATTTCCGGCACCAACGCGGCATCAATCACCGTGTATTGCACCCGCATGATGTCGGCCATTTCAAATCCGGCCTCGGTCAGAACTTTTTCGATCGTGGAAAAACAGTTTCGGGTCTGATCGGCGGCAGTTTCTGGGATTTTCATGGTGGAATAGTCATAGCCCGTGACGCCCGACACAAAACACCAGCCGGATTTCACGATGGCACGGCTGTATCCCATGCTCCGTTCAAACTCTGACCCGGTGGAAATTTGTTTCACGTGAAACACTCCTCTATCAAGGCATCAAACGCCCGCCCCCGGTGGCTGATCCTATTTTTCTGCCAACGATCCATTTCGCCAAAGGTGACGGCAAAACCATCGGGCTGAAAAATCGGGTCATAACCGTGCCCCTGACCGCCCCGACCCGGCCAGACGATTTGGCCCGGCATCACGCCTTCGAACACTTGATCGCTGCCATCCGGGTGGGCCAGAACCAAAGTGCAGCGGAACTGAGCAAGGCGCGGAAATGGAGCAGCGCAGGCTTCCAACTCGGCCCAGGCCCGCGCCATAGCCATCCCAAAATCCCGGCCCGTCGCCGTTTCCGCCCAGTCAGCGGTATAGACCCCCGGCGCGCCACCCAAGGCGTCAATCGAGATGCCAGAATCATCGGCCAGCGCGGGCAGTCCTGTGGCCAAACAGGCACTGCGCGCCTTGATCCGGGCATTTCCGACGAAAGTGTCCTCGGTTTCAGCAGGCTCGACCAAGCCAAGATCGGCGGCACTTTGGACCGCAACGCCGTAGGGCTGCAACAGGTCGATCATCTCGGCCACCTTGCCAGCATTGTGCGTTGCCAGCACCAAAACCTTGCCTTGAAACCGCGTCATTCAGCCCTCAATCGCCTTTTTTTGCGCCGCCACCAGTGCATGAGATCCCATTTCTGCCAGATCCATCAACGAAATCAATGATGTGCGCGAAAATGTCGCCCCCTCTGCCGACATCTGCACTTCCACCAGTCGTCCGCGCCCGGTCATTACGAAATTGCCGTCGGCGCCGGCCTCGGAATCTTCGGGATAGTCCAGATCCAGCACCTCTTGCCCGGCATAGATGCCACAGGACACCGCCGCGATATGGTCCACAATCGGATCCGACACGATCCAACCTGACTTCAGCAGCTTGTTCACCGCCAACCGCAAGGCGACCCAACCCCCAGTGATCGACGCGCAGCGCGTGCCGCCATCGGCCTGGATAACATCACAGTCCACCACGATCTGTCGCTCGCCCAGCGCCGCCCGGTCAACGCCCGCGCGCAGCGATCTGCCGATAAGCCGTTGAATTTCTTGAGTTCTTCCGCTTTGTTTGCCCACAGCGGCCTCTCGGCGCGTCCGGCTGTTGGTGGCGCGGGGCAACATGCCATATTCCGCCGTCACCCAGCCCAACCCCGTCCCTTTCAGGAACGAAGGTGGCTTGTCCTCGATCGTGGCGGTACACAAAACATGCGTGTTGCCGACCTTGATCAGGCAGGATCCTTCGGCGTGATGCATGATCCCGGTTTCAATTGAAACCCCGCGCATTTGATCCAGTTTCCGCCCTGATGGCCGCATGGTCCGCCCTTTCAAAAAATACCTTGCCAGATAGGCGCGCCGGGCCCCCCGATGCAACCCCGATTGACGCGGGTCGGCCGCAGTCCGTACACTCGACAACAAATTGGCAGGACCATGATCAGCAGCGCCACCCTTCTGGACGAGATGAGCGACCGTTCCCGCGAGGTGTTCCGCCGCGTGGTGGAGGCGTATCTGTCCTCGGGCGAACCGGTCGGATCGCGCACTCTGACTCGCACCTTTTCCGAAAAGCTGTCGGCGGCCACGATCCGCAATGTTATGCAGGATCTGGAGTATATGGGGCTTCTGGGCAGCCCGCATGTGTCCGCCGGGCGCGTGCCGACGCAGCAGGGTCTGCGGATGTTCGTCGATACCTTGCTAGAGGTGGGCACAGTCTCCTCGGTCGACCGTGAGCAGATTGAATCCACGGCCGACAACAAGGGGTCGGATGTCGGCACCCTCCTGGATCAGGTCAGCGCCACGCTGTCGGGCGTGACCGGCTCGGCCTCGGTCGTTCTTGCGCCGAAGGTTGAATCGCAGATCCGCCATATCGAATTCGTCAACCTGTCGCCGGACCGCGCCTTGGTCGTGCTGGTCCATACCGACGGCCATGTCGAAAACCGCATTTTTACCCCGCCGCCGGGCCAAACCCCGTCCTCTCTGCGCGAGGCGGCGAATTTCCTGAACTCTTTCGCCGAGGGGCAGACCCTGTCCGAACTGCGATCGTCCATCAAGGTTGAGATTTCGCGCCGTCGGCAGGAAATTGACGGTCTGGCGCGGGCGCTGGTCGAAAGCGGTCTGGCCCTGTGGCAGACCTCGGAAGATCAATCCGAACGGCTGATCGTGCGCGGTCGGTCCAATCTGATCGATGGGGTCAGCGAATCAACCGATGTCCAACTGATCCGCCAACTTTTCGATGACCTTGAACGTAAGCGGGACATTGCCGAATTTCTGGAACTGGCCGAATCCGGCGAGGGCGTGAAGATATTTATTGGCTCTGAGAACAAACTCTTTTCACTTTCGGGTTCCTCTTTGGTCGTCTCTCCCTATATGAACGCAGATCGAAAGATCATCGGTGCTGTTGGCGTCATTGGTCCGACTCGGCTGAACTATGGCCGGATCGTACCCATCGTCGATTTCACCGCCCAGCTGGTCGGCCGGATCGTGTCCGAGCGCGGCAAGCTTTAGACAGGTTGAGACGGGATAGTTTTATGACTCAAGACAATATGGCCCCCAAGATGGATCCGGCCGATTTTGGGCCCGAAATGGCCGATGAATTTGCCCTTGCGGACGAAATCGCAGAGCTTCGGGCAGAGCGGGACGATATGCGCGACCGCTTTATGCGCGCTTTGGCCGAAACAGAAAATGTGCGCAAACGGGGCGAACGTGACCGGCGTGAGGCCGAACAATACGGCAGCACCCGTCTGGCGCGCGATCTTTTGCCGGTGTTCGACAACCTGACCCGCGCGCTAAGCTCCGCCAGCGACGAGGCGCGGGCGCAATTTGCCCCGCTGATCGAAGGCGTCGAATTGACCCTGCGCGAATTGACCACTGTGATGACAAAACACGGCGTCAAACCAATCTCGCCCGCCATTGGTGATGTTTTTGATCCGCAAATGCATCAGGCGATGTTCGAAGCACCCTTGCCCGGCACCAAGGCTGGCCAGATCATTCAGGTGATGACCGAAGGCTTCCTGCTGCACGACCGGTTGCTCCGCCCGGCGCAGGTCGGCGTGTCGTCCTTGGTTGGCTAAAACCGGCCGTCGCCCCGTTTAGGGGCGACGTTGCAACACCCCGTCCACCAGGTCGCGTACTTGTTGCGCCCAGATGTCCGGCGCGAAATGGCTGGCCCAGGCGGCCTGAATCTTGCTGCCCCAACCCACCGGGTCCGCGCGATACTGGGTTGTCAGGGCGTCAATCGTCGCGGCTGTCTGCACCAAATCCGCCGTCACCGCGCCGAACGCCGGGTGCATCCTGCGGATCAATGCCGTGCCGCCCACGGCGGTTGAAAACACCGGCAGGCCCATTTCCATCGCCTCAATCATCGCTATCGACAGCCCTTCATAGCGCGAGGTGACCAGCAGCCCCTCCGCCTGCGCCAGCACGCCGCGCACATCCGCCGTGTCACCCCGAAACCCCACACGGCGCAGGGAGTCCGGCCCCATCACGGCTGCAAACCGGGCGCGCAAAGCCTCCGTTTCGGTCCCCATGCCATACAGATCCAGTGTAAAATCCTCTGGCAGCACCGCAAAGACCCGCGCCGCCAGATCCAGGTTTTTCTGCCCCGAATCCCGCGTCAGCATCACCAACCGTTTTGGCCCGGTGCGCACTCCGTTCACCCCCGCCCCGACCCCCAGCCAGGAACAGTTCGGCAGAACATGCACGCTTTGCCCGGTGGTCCAGCCCGCCATTGCGGCCCGGTCCTCCTCGGTCAGGAACACCATGTCATGCGGCGGGGCCACCCGCAGGCTGACAGCCTCAATTCCCTTGGAGATCGCTGACTTAACCCAGCCATGCCCCGGCCCGAACGGCACGCCGTGATAGGTCACCATCAGCCGCCCCAGCCCCTGATTGCGCATCGCCCAGCGGGTCAACGGCAGGCTCATCCGGGCATGGGCCCAAACCAGATCCGGCCGAACCTGCGCCAGAACCCCGGCCAGATGCCGCGCCGCCCGACCCGCCGCAATCGGGTTAAGGGACGTAGCAAGCCCCTCCACCTCGTGATGATCAAAGCGTTTGGCGAAATCGAAGCCGCCGCGATCCCGGTCCGAAATCACTGTCAGGTCCGCGCTACCGGTCAGCACGTCGCATAGATGCCCGATGTGGCGCGGCACGCCGGACCGGCCCCCGTCGCCGCCGATCAGCACAATCTTTGGGCGCGCGGCCATCTAGATCCGCCCCGTCCAAAGCAGCACCTGCAACACCAGATTTTCAAGGCCCCGCTGCCGGT
>JANNBI010000502.1:0-11858 GCA_031385345.1 Paracoccaceae bacterium
GGTGCTGTTCGGCGGCGGCATGTCACCGGACTGGATTGCGGACCCGGCGGCGGCGCAGCATCTGGTGGCGGTCAAGGCCCTGCTGGACGAGGTGAATGTCGAAGACAAGGGCTGCACCGAGCGGGTGTTTCGCGGCTTGGTCGCCGGGCTGTCAGCCCCCGGCCCGTTAAGCCATCTGGAGCGGCCGAATTACGAGTTCGCCCAGTATATCGCCCGCATGATGCCCGAGGGTGCCTAAGGCGGCGCGACACTGGCGCGCGGGTTAGGCCGGTGCGCCCGCGCCGCGCGGCGGCGTCGGGGTGGGTTTTGCCGCAGAAACAGGGGATATTTGGGTCAAAGTGAAGGGGGTAGGGCGGTTCGAGCCTTGCCCTTCGCGTCCCGGCCTTTACCTTTGCGACATGCCGAACCCGCCCGTCCTGATCGTCGCCCACGGCCAGCCTTCCGACCCGGACCGGGCCGAGGCGGAACTGGCGGCTTTGGGACTGGCGGTGGCGGGGGTTTTGGCGGGGCGGCCGGTGGCGACGGCGACGCTGGCCGCACCCGGCGCGCTGGGGTCGGCTTTGTCGCGGCTGGGGCCGGGGGGGCGGGTTTATCCGCTGTTCATGGCCGGGGGCTGGTTCACCCGGGTGCATCTGCCCAAACGGCTGCGCGAGGCCGGCGCGCAAGACTGGCAGGTGCTGGAACCTATGGGCTGCGATCCGGCGGTGCAGGATCTGGCGGTGCAGATCGTGGCCGAGGCCGGAATGGTCGATCAGGTGATCCTTGCTGCGCATGGGTCGGGGCAAAGTTCGGTGCCGTCAGACATTGCCCATCATCTCGCCGGGCTGATCACCGCGCGTCTGGGGTTGCAAGTGCAGGTCGGATTTATTGACCAGACGCCCCGATTGGCCGATCTGCGCGGCCACGGGACAAGGGCGATCTGTCTGCCGTTCTTTGCCGCCTCTGGCGGGCATGTGACCACGGATATTCCCGACGCCTTGGCGCAGGCCGGGTTTCAGGGGCGGCTGTTGCCCGCGCTGGGGCTTGACGCGCGCCTTCCCGGTCTGATCGCCGCCGCCATCACCGCCGATCAGCCGGTCTGCGCGGTGGAATGCCGTTGGCGCCGGGTGCAGACGGCCTGAGGCGGCTAGACCGTGTGCAGATACAGGTCGAAATCAACCTCGCTTACTGTGCGGTTCACCCGCGCATATTCCGCCGCCTTGACCGCAACGAAGGTGCGGTGCATCTCCTCGCCCAAGGCGGATTTCAGGAAGGTTGACGCCTTGGCCGCCGCGATCGCCGTGCGCCAGTCGACCGGAATATCCACATCGGACACATGGTCATAGCCGTTGCCCGTCACCTCTGGTCCCGGATCAATGCCCTGCGCCAGCCCGTGCCTTATGCCCGCCAGAACCGTCGCCGCCACCAGATAGGGGTTGGCATCCACCCCCGCCGGGCGATGTTCAATCCGCCGCGCGCGGATGTCGCCCGCCGGAATGCGCAGCGCGACCGAGCGGTTGTTCACCCCCCAGGTTGGCGATACCGGCGCATAGGACTGCGAGGCGAAGCGCCGCCAGGAATTGGCATGGGGCGCGAAAATCAACATGCTTTCGCCCATGGTCTGGATCAAACCGCCCATAGCATGCAGGATGGTCGGGTTCCATTGCCCCTCCACCGCCTCGACAAAGACGTTGCGGCCGGTGCCGTCCAGCATCGAGACGTG
Source organism: Paracoccaceae bacterium (assembly GCA_031385345.1). Lineage (GTDB taxonomy): Bacteria > Pseudomonadota > Alphaproteobacteria > Rhodobacterales > Rhodobacteraceae > CAIYZT01. The sequence goes on from JANNBI010000502.1 coordinate 1,703, forward strand.
GAAATGCATCCCCGATCCGGCGTAATCTTCGTTCGGTTTGGCCATGAAACAGGCGGTGACCCCGTGCAGCCGGGCATGCATCCGCACCAGCCGCTTCAGCCGCATCAGATCATCCGCCGCCTGCATGACGTTCTCGCGGTAATGCAGGGTCAGCTCATACTGCCCCGGCGCGAATTCGGAAATCAGGGTTTCGGCCTTGATCCCGGCGGCCTTGGCCCCGGCATAGATATCGTTGAACAGCGGCAACATGCCGTGCAGCTGGTCGACCGAATAGACATCGGTTTTCGAATTGGCGCGGCCATCCAGGACGTCGCGCGCCGGAACCATCTTGCCCCGTGCATCGCGTTCGTTCGCCAGCAGGAAAAACTCCAGCTCGAACGCGCCGGCGGGGAACAGGCCTTCGCCAGCCAATGCATCGACCTGGGCCTGCAAGGCGTGGCGCGGGTCGCTGCCCATCGGGGATCCGTCCAGATTGTACAGCGACATCAGCACTTCGCCACGGGCCGGAGTGGTGCCGGTCAGCGGCACCAGCGTTCCGGGGATCGGCCAGGCCCGGCGGTCAGCATCGCCCTGATCCCAGATCAACCCGGTTTCGTGCACATCCTCGCCGCAGATATCCAACCCCAGGATCGAGATCGGCATGTGCCGCCCGCCCTTGTAAATGGACAAGAGTTCATGGCGCCGGATGATCTTTCCCCGGCCAATTCCGTTCGAATCGTGCAAGACGATGTCAAAGGCTTCGATCTGCGGATGCGCGGCCAGAAAAGCCTCGGCCTCGGAGAGGGAGGAGCCTGAGGGGCTGAGTGTGTCGGTCATGCAGTCTCTCCGGCAGGTGCGGGGGTGAACAATTCGGTGACCACCTCGTCGAAGGCGGCGATCAGGCGGTCAACCTGCCGCGATTTGGTGACGGGGCTGATCAGCATCATGTTGTGGAAGGGCGCAATCAGGCTGCCCCGGTTCAACAGCGCAGTGTGCAAGGCAGATTCGACCTGCGGCTGATGGGCAAGCGCGGCCTCACTGCCGTTGCGCAACGGGCCGGGGGCGCAGACAATCTCTACCCGCGCGCCGACTCGCACCACTTGCCTAGGGGCGGCGGTCTTGTCGATCACCCCGGCCAGACCCTTGGCCAGACGTGCCGCCAGCTTCTCCATATGGGCATAGTTTTTTGCCGTCATCACATGGTCCAGCGTGGCGCGCAGGCAGGCGAATTGCATCGGATTGGCCGACAGCGTAGTGCCCATGCCGGAATGGCCGGGGGCGCGGTCCGCGTTGGCCAGGGCGTAGCGTCGGGCAAGGTCGGGCGTCAGGCCCCAGACCGCCGTCGGCATCCCCCCCGCCACGCATTTGCCCGCCACAAACAGATCGGGCGACAGGCCATGCACGCGGCTAAAGCCGCCCAGCCCGGTCGAGATTGTATGCGTCTCGTCGATGATCAGGACCGCGCCGTACTGCGTCGCCAAAGCGCGCAGACCGGCATGAAACCCGGCGTCCGGCAGCACCATGCAGGAATTGGTCATCACCGGTTCGGTCAGAATGGCGGCCACATCGCCCCTGGCCAAGGCCGCCTTGACCGCGTTCAAGTCGTTGAATTCACAGGCCACCGCGCCAAGGGTCAGATCCGCCACCTGACCCAGCAGCCCCGCACGGTTGCGGGTCTGGCCATCGGACAGTTCAACCATCACATCATCGACCGTGCCGTGATAGCAGCCGTGAATCACCAGAATTTTCGGCCGCCCGGTCACCGCCCGCGCCACGCGGATGGCAAAGCGGTTGGCATCGGTGGCGGTGGTTGCGATCTGCCAGCGGTAATCACCGAACCGTTCACACAGCAGATGGCCCGCCGCCATGGCATCCAATGTCGGTAGCATATAGGTCAGCCCGCGCCGCGCCTGCGCCCGGATCGCCTTGGCCACCGGTTCCGGCGAATGGCCGAACATCGACCCGGTGTCGCCCAGACAGAAATCGTCAATCTCATAGCCGTCGATATCGGTGATCCGCGCGGCCTTGGCCTGCGCCACCACCGGCAGATGCGGCATCGGCCAGTCTTTCATCCAGTGCAACGGCACGCCGTCCAGAAACACCTGCGCGTCCTTCGCCGCCGCCTGCGACAGGGGGCGACTGGCGGCAAAGCGTTTCGCCTCACGCGCGGCAAAGGCGACAAGGCGGTCGGGACGTATCCCGGCAATCAGATCTTTGGACATCGGGCTTCTCCCATTCGCGCCCCCCTTATGCCAAATAATTTGATCAAATCAAAGGCGGCGCAGAAAAGAATTTTAGGCTAAAATTCTTTGGGTGGCAGGGATCAGCGTTTCACCCGGACTTCGATCATCCTTGGCCCCTCGCAAGCCTGGGACAGGGCCCAGGTCAGCACCTCCGGCTCCTCGGGGATGGACGTGAAGGGCAGATCGCAGGCCGCCGCGAAGGGTTCCATCCGCAGCGGCGAAGGGGTGCAGCCGATCACCTCGGTATTGGCGCCGCGCATCGCCTCAGCGATTTCCATGAAAGCGGCGTTGTTCCAGACGACAAAGGTGACGGGCAACTTTTCGTCCACCGCCGTGCGCAATTCGCCCGGCGAGAATTGCAATCCGCCGTCCCCGATCAGGCAAACCACAGGCACACCGGGCAGGGCCAGCGCCGCGCCCACCGCCGCCCCCGGACCAAAGCCAAGCGCGCCGTAGCCGGTGGCGGCGTTGAACCAGCCGCCGGGACGGTCGTGGTCGTAATACAGGTTCGCGGCATAGACCGGCTGGGTGCTGTCGCCCACGATCACGCATCCGGGCAACGCGGTGCGGATCGCCTCGACCATCTGCAAATGGCCGGGAGAGGGGGCATAAAGCTCGCCCAAACTGGCGCGGGCTTCGGTGCGTGTGGCCTCGGCGCGCTGCGCGCCATCGGCGTCGCGCGCGCGCAGCAGCGGCAAAAGCCCGGTCACAAACGCCCCGGCATCGGCGCGCAAGGCCAGTGCCGCCGGGTGCCGCGCCAGTTGATCGGCGCAGATATCCACCCGGATCATCTGCCCGAACGCCGGCATCGTGCCGGTTGCATACATGTCGTAATCGGTCAGCCCCAACTCGCTGCCCAAAACCAGCACCTGATCGGCCCCGGCAATCAGATCGCGCACCGCCGGCAAAGAGGGCGAGGCGGGCACCCCCAAGGCATGGCCATGCAGCATCCCGCGCGCATTGACCGTCAGCACCAGCGGCGCGTCCAGCCGTTCGGCCAGCGCCCGCAATTCCTTGTCCAAACCGCGCGCACCGCCGCCCGCAAGGATTACCGGCCGCTTGGCCGCGTTCAACAGCGCCGCCGCCTGCGCCAGATCCGCACCTGACGCGACCGGCTTTGCGGGCAATGTAGCCGGGGCGGCCAGCGCCGGACAGGGCAGCGGCATCACATCGGTCGGCACCTCGATATGCACGGGGCCGGGGCGTCCGGTCGCCATGGTGGCAAAGGCCCAGTCCAGAACTTCGGCCACCTGTGACGGATCGGTGATCTGCCGACTGGGGCACAAAGCGCGCACCATGGCCTGCTGATCGGGCAATTCGTGCAACCGACCCAGGCCCTTGCCCAGACTGTCACGCCGGTTCACGCCGGAAATCACCAGCACCGGCACCGAATCCTCGCGCGATTGCGCCATCGCGGTCAGCGCATTGGTCAGCCCCGGCCCGGTGATGACCAGCGCCACCCCCGGCTTGCCACTCGCCCTTGCATAGCCGTCGGCCATAAAGGCGCAGCCCTGTTCATGCCGCGCGGTCACATGGCGAATGGGGCTGCCCGACAATCCGCGATACATTTCAACGGTATGCACACCGGGAATGCCAAAGATCACCTCGACCCCGCGCGCGGCCAGCCCCTCGACCATGCGTTCGCCAACCGTTTTCATGCTGCTGTCCCATCATGTGCTTTTGCAAAGGTTAAAATCCGGGTGCAGGCCTCGTCAATCACCGCATCGGCTTGGGTCAGGCTGATGCGCACCCAACCGGCCAATCCGGCGCCAAAGCTGTCGCCGGGCATCACGGCCACCCCGGTTTCGTCCAGCAGCGCCGTGGCAAAGCTGCTGCCCGACAGCCCCAGCGCGCGCACGTCCAGCAATGCGAACATCCCCGCCTCGGGCATCGGCACCGCCAGCCCCTGCACCCCGTCCAGCCTTGCGCGCACCAACCGCGCGCGGCGTGCAAACCGCTCGGCCATGCCGGGGGCCACGGTTGACGGCTGGCTGATCGCCAAGGCCGTCATATCCGCGATGAAGGGTTGGTTGCCAAAAAGCATCGCCTCTACCAGCGGCAGCAGGCGCTGCACGAACTCTGCCGGACCCACGGTCCAGCCCGACCGGAACCCCGGCGCCGCATGCGATTTAGAGATCGAGGAGGTTACAATTACCCGCCCCGCCAGATCCGCCCGGTCAAAGGGCGACAGGAACCGCGCGCCGGGAAACACCAGTTCCTCGTAAACCTCGTCCGAGACAATCCACAGGTCATGCTGGCGCGCCAGATCGCCCAAGGCGCGTAGATCGGCCTCGCGCAGCACGGCGCCGGTGGGGTTATGCGGCGTGTTCAGGAACAAAACGCGGGTGCGCGGCGTGATTTTGGCCGCAACATCGGCGGCTTGCAGGCGAAACCCGGCTTCGGGACGAAGGGCGACCGGGACGGCAACTGCGCCAGTGGCGGCGATGATGCCTTCATAGGTGGCATACATCGGGTCACCGACAATCACCTCATCCCCCGGTCCCAGCAGCGTCAGCATCACCGCAAACAGGGCCGTCTGGGTGCCGGGCAGGGCCGCAACCTGATCCGGCCCCACGGCGCGCCCGCTGCGCGCAGAGTATTTCGCGGCCAAAGCCTGCAACAAGGCAGGTTCCCCCTGTCCGTTGGAATAGCCCAGACGTCCGGCATTGATCCCGGACTTGGCGGCGGTCAGCAGGGCCTTGGGCGTCGGGACGTCCGGCTCTCCGATGGTCAGTTCGATCACGGGTTTGCCTTGGGCCTTCATCGCCCTTGCGCGGGTGTGGATATCCCATTTCGCGCCGCCCAGACCCTGTAAACGATCGGTAATCGCGGCATATCTCATGGTGATGCCGGGGGCGCGGCGGGGGTGGCAATCGACGCCCGGTAGGCCGCCACCAGATCCACGCCCAGAATTGCCCCCACGGCGCGCAGCCCGATATACAGGATCTCGCCCTCTTCAAACACCTCCGGCACCGCCGAGGCTTCCATCCACAAGCCGTCAATCACCCCGTTGCAGGCAATCGCCACCGCGCGCAGGCTTTTGATCTGCGCCGAGATCGGCGCATCCGCGATCAGGCTTTGCAGCAGGTCGCGGTAGCCCAGATAGGTCTGGATATGGACTTGCCGCATGTCGGGATCGCGCTGAACACCGTGCAGGAACCCCGCCCACAGCCCGACCCGCGTGGCATCGACCACCGGCGGCACCAAGGACGCGGCCACAAAGGTCGCCAGCCGGATCAAAGGCTCCGGCGCGGTATCCTCCAGAACCGAGGCGCTGTCGGCCGTCATCCGGTCCATCATCCGCCGATAGCTTTCACGCACCAGATCTTCTTTTGAGGTGAAATAATGCCGGATCAGCCCCGCCGTCACGCCCGCCTTATCGGCAATCGCGCGCACCGTTGCTGCCTTGGGTCCGCCCTCGGCAATCAGCTCCAACGCGGCGGCGATCAGCGCATCGCGGCGCACATCCTCGGCTGCACGTTTGTACGGACGGCGGTCGGTACTCATCCTTGGGACACCTTGTTGTACAGTCGAATAATTGATCATGCCAAAATGCGGTCTCGTCAAGCCTAGTACAAGACCCAACGTCGCCTAAATTCAACCCAGTAGCGACCATAACTGTCAAAACACAACTGAATGCTAAGTGGGCCGATCGTCGGGGTTATTTTTGGGCGGTGTCCTGGGCCACAACCTGCGACGGGCGTGCGACATCTTTATGTATGATGATGTCGGTGGATGGGTAGGCCTCCAGCAGGGCGCGGCGCAGGGCGGCACCGATGGCATGGGCCTCGCGCAGGGTTTGGGCACCATCCAGTTCGATATGCAGGTTCACGAAAGTCCGGCTGCCGGCCATCCGGGTTTTCAGATCGTGAAAACCGTAAACCCCCGGCCAGACCCGCACGATATCCGCGATGCCGGCGATGATCTGCGGATCGGCGCTGCGGTCCATCAGCGCATCCCATGCCGCCTTGCCGATGCGCAGGGCGGACAGCGCCATGAACGCCGCAGCCGCCAGCGCCACCACCGAATCGATGCTGGTCAGCCCGAACCGGTGCGCCGCCCACAGGGACACGATGGCCCCCGCAGCCGGCAGCATATCTCCGATGTAATGCAGCCGGTCGGCGGCCACGACCCGGCTGCCGGTGCGCTTGGCCACGATACCTTGCCAGATCACCAGCCCCGCCGTCAGCACGATCGAGGCCAGCATCACCACCATGCCCTCTTGCTCGGCGCCGATGGTCATGCGGTCGGGCGTCCACAACCGACGCAGCGACGATCCCGCGATCACCCCGGCCGAAATCAGGATGAAAATCGACTGCGCCAACGACGCCAGATCTTCGACCGAGGTATGGCCAAAGGCGTGATCCTCATCCGCCGGTTTGGCGGCATAGATCATCGCCGCCAGCGCCCCAAGCGAGATCATCAGATCCAGCGCGGAATCCGCCAGCGAGGCCGCCACCGACAAAGACCCGGTCTGCCCCAAGGCCCACAGCTTCATCGCAACCAGAACCACGGCCACCAGAACCGAAATCAGCCCGGCCGAGATGTTCAGCCGCATGGACGGTGCAAGTGCCATTGACGCCCCTTTTCGCTTTCAGGCCGCCTTTGACCCGCAGGTCAGCGCCAGCCTCTTGCCGCGCCTATCGCAGTCCCGAACCCCCTTGGCAAGGGGGCCATCGGGGCAGGGCCTCGCCGGCCTATTCGACCAGTTCTTCCGGCCCGACACCCCAGATCGCCGCCTTGCGCGCCCAGCCCTTTTCGCCGTCCACCGACATTCGGCACCACTCGGCCCCGCATTCCAGCAACCGTCCGACCACGCCATATTCGGCCTGAAACACCACCGCCGCGCCATCTTCGGGCTGCACCAGAAATTCCGCCATATCCTGCGTCACCAAAGCCGCCCGCGCCGAGGACAGCAAGGAATAATGCACCCAGCCGCCCGCGCCGTCGGCATCTTCCACCCGGCGCCAGTTTTCATATTCCGCCGTCACCCGCAGCGGCATCCCCGCCAGCGTGAACACCCAGTCGATCCGGTGCGTCAGCCCCGGCCCGCGCCTTGCATTGCCCTCGTTGGTTTTCAACGAGACATAGCGCGGCAGCGGCAATTGCGTGACCGCGCCGATATTTGGGTCGCGCGGGGCCTTGGCGGGCTTGGCGGTGGTGGTGGCAGGCAGCGCCGCCGGGCTGGCCGCTTCCACCGCAGCAGCCGGCGCAGGCGCATCCGTCGTTTCTTGGGCCGGGGCCGCCAGTGCTACCCCCAGCGCCAAAACCAGCGCCATCCCGCCGTATGTCCCTGCCCGCATCTGATCCGCCCGCGCTGTGGCGATCCGCCACGCAATAATCTTGCGTCACGGATTGCCTATTGCCAAAACCTCTGGTGCCGGGGCTTGTGATCCGCCCGGCTTGCGGCCACTCTGCCACCAGACGCGCCGATTTGAAAGACTGGAGAGACGTTTCATGCCCGTTACCCGCCCCAGTGTTGTCGTGACGCGACGCTTGCCCGAACCGGTCGAGACTCGGCTGAAGGAATTGTTTCAGGTCGAATTGCGCGAAACCGACGCGCCGATGACGCGCGACGAGTTGGCCGCCGCCATGGCCCGCGCCGATGTGCTGGTGCCGACCATCACCGATGTGATCGACGCGCCCCTGATCGCACAGGCCGGCGACAAGCTGCGCCTGATCGCCAACTACGGATCGGGCGTGGATCATATCGACGTGGCCACGGCGCGCAGCCGGGGCATTCTGGTGTCCAACACCCCCGGCGTCACCACCGAAGACACCGCCGACATGACAATGGCGCTGATCATGGCCGTCACCCGCCGCCTGCCCGAGGGGCTGGCCGCCATGCAAAGCGGCACATGGGAGGGCTGGTCACCGATGGCCTTTCTGGGCGGTCGGCTGGGCGGGCGGCGTCTGGGCATTCTGGGCATGGGACGCATCGGTCAGGCCGTGGCCCGCCGCGCGCGCGCCTTTGGCTGTCAGGTGCATTACCACAACCGCCGACGCCTGCGCCCCGAGGTCGAGGCCGAGCTGGAGGCGACCTATTGGGACAGTCTGGATCAGATGGTGGCCCGGATGGACATAATCTCGGTCAATTGCCCGCATACGCCGACGACCTATCACCTGCTGAACGCGCGGCGGCTGAAGCTGCTGAAACCGACCGCCGTGATCGTGAACACCTCACGCGGGGAGGTGATCGACGAAACCGCCCTCGCGCGCGGGCTGAAAGCTGATGAGATTGCCGGGGCCGGTCTGGATGTGTACGAGAACGCCCGCGAAACCGCCGCGATGCTGAAAGGCCTGCCCAATGTCGTGCTGTTGCCACAGATGGGATCGGCGACGGTTGAAGGCCGGATCGAAATGGGCGAAAAAGTGATCATCAACATCAAGACCTTCGCCGATGGCCACAGGCCCCCCGATCAAGTGGTGCCGGGGATGTTGTAAGTTCGAATTTGCGCAGAAAAATCGGCGCTCCCGCGCGGGAAAGGGTCTAAATAACTCCTAACGGCTCTAAAAATTACAAGCAATACCAACGTTTTGCCCGAACTTGCACGCCTGCAAATCCCCTAGAACCGCCCCACCCGATAGGGCGTCAGATCGACCCCCGGCGTCCGCCCTGCAACCAGATCGGCCACCATCTGCCCGGTGATCGGGGCCAGTGTCAGCCCGATATGGCCGTGTCCGTAGGCATGGATCACCTCGGCCCCCGCAGCACTTTCCCCGATCACCGGCAGGCTGTCGGGCATCGACGGGCGGAACCCCATCCATGTCCGGTCCGGCGCGCCCAGTTGCGGAAAAATCGCCTGCGCGCCTTCGATCAGCCGCTGGATCCGGTGCGGTGACGGCGGGGCCGTCAGCCCGCCCAATTCCACCGTCCCCGCCACCCGCAACCGCCCCGTCATCGGACACAGATAGAACCCGCGAGAGGTCGGGCAGACCGGCCGCCCGATCAGCGGCGCCGCCATGTCCCATTCAACGTGATAGCCCCGTTCGGTGTCCAAAGGCACGGCGTCGCCCGCCGCCTTGGCAAGCGGTTTCGAATGCGCCCCCGCCGCGATCACCACCTTGCGGGCCTGCAGATGTAGTCCCGGCCCTTCCACCAGCACCCCGCCATCCCGCCGCGTCACACGTCGGGCCGCAGCCTGCACGAACCCCGACTTTTGGCGGACATGCCCAGCCAAAAGCTGCACCATCGCCCCGGGATCCGACAGAAACACCGCGGAGGGGAAAAAGGCCGCACCGCCCGCCACATTGGGCAATCCCGGCTCCATCGCGGCCAGATCCTCTGGCGCAATCAGTTCGACCCGGACGCCAAACCCGCGCTTTGCCACCATCTCCGCGCCCGCGTCCCGGAACGCTGCGGCGGTTTCATACATATACAAACAGCCGCGCCGTTGCAGGATCTCTGTCCCGCCAACCTCGGCCGCCAGCGCCTCCCATCTTGGGCAGGCATCGGCCACCAGCGCTGCAATCGCCGCCGCATTGCGCGCCGCCGCCGCCGGCAGGCTTTGCCGGGCAAAGCGCAGCAGCCACGGTGCCAGCGCCAAAATCCCAGCCCGCCGGATCGAAAGCGGAGAGTTGCGGTCAAACAGCAGCGAGGGCAGGTTTCGCAGCACATCCGGCGTGCCAACCGGCATCACCGCATAATCGGCAATCGTGCCGGCATTGCCATAAGACGCGCCCGATCCCGGCAGGTTGGGATCGCACAGCACCACCTCGCGCCCCTCGGCCAGCAGGCGCTGCGCGACGGCAAGGCCCACCACGCCCGCCCCGATTACCGCAATTTCGGTGCTAAGTTTCTGCGTCATCGCGCCCCGTTTCCCATCTGTCGCCCCCTGCGTCGGCCTGATTGGCCGCTGCAAGGGGACCGCCAGTCCGATCTACATACAAGCCTCGAACAGCGCGCGGGTGTTGTCGCGCGTCATCACCACCGG
>JANNBI010000027.1:0-2712 GCA_031385345.1 Paracoccaceae bacterium
GCGCGAAGCCCCCCGGCTTTGGCGCAGATCGCCTTAGGCCCGCTTCATGAGATGCGGCAGGACCGCGCCAGAGGCGTGCGGCACCACCACAACCCCCGTCGCCGACAGGATCGGCTGCACATATTGCAGCAACGGGATCACCAGTGCGTTGTCCGCGATGAACCGGTCCACCGCTTTCCAGCCGTCGATGCGCTTGGCCTCGTCCGGCTCTCCCCACAGCGGGCCGATCATGCCGATCAGATCCTCCCCGTCCCAGACCGAATGCGGCGACGGCCCGAACATCGCGAACCCGGTTGATGTCGTCGGGTCTGCAACCGAATTGCCCCAGTTGTAAAACGCCGCCGGGGCCAGCGTATCCGCCGCGCGCAATTCGTAATGCTTGGCGATCTCGTAAACCTCGATCTCGGCTTCGATGCCGACCTTGCGCCACAGCCCGACGATGGCCTGCACCATCTCATAGTCCTTGGGCTTGAACCCCTTGGTGGTCTGGATCTTGAACTTCACCGGATTGTCCGGCCCATACCCCGAGGCGGCAAGGTATTCCAGCGCCTTGGCCTCGTCGTAAGGCACCAAGATGCTGGCATCATAGGCGTCATATTCGGGGGTTTGCAGCGTGTCGATCTTCACCCCGTAGCCCGACATCAGCCGGTCGATGATGGTCCGCTTGTCGATGGCATGGGCCGCCGCCTTGCGCACATTGGGGTCCAGCATCACCTCGATATCGTTCAGGAAAATCATCCCGATGTCGGAAATCGGGGCGGCCACGCCGTTCATGCCGCCCTTCAGGCGGTCGTATTCCTCATACGGCATTTCCAGCGTGACGTGGCTGGCGCCGCTTTCAATCTCGGCCACCCGCGCGGCGGCATCGGTGACGAACTTGATGGTGACAGTCTTGAACTCGGGCGCACCGCCCCAATAGGCCTCGTTCGCCTTCAGACGGACAAAGGCGTTGCGCTCAAACTTCTCGACCATGTAGGGGCCGGTGCCGATCGGCGCTGCCTCGAACCCCTCGGCCCCGACCTTTTCGAAATAGGCCTTGGGCAGGACATAGCCGGTCAGGAAATACATCCATTTAAAGATTGTCGGGTCGAACTGTTTGACATCCGCCGTCACGACATTGCCGTCCACGGTGAAATTCGCCAGCGTCCCCCAGACAAAGTTGATCGGGTTGCCGGTGGCCGGATCTGCGGCGCGCGCCAGGCTCCAGGCCACGTCCTCGGCGGTAAAGGCGCTGCCGTCGTGCCAGGTCACGCCCTCGCGCACCGTCATCATGATCTTGGACCGATCGTCGTTCCAGCCCCAGTCGGTCAGCAGGCCGGGGGCGGGTTTCAGATCGGGCTGTTGCAGGATGAACTGGTCAAAGACAGACTGATACAGGCCTTGAATGGTCGGGTTTACCGCACTGGGGCCGGTGGTCGGATCCCAGGACGGCAGGTTGACGTTGTACGCGATGACCAATTCGTCAATCGCCTGACCGCGTGCGGGCAATCCGGTGGCGGCAAGCGCCATTCCGGCAGCGGTCATCTTCATCAGGTTCCGGCGTGTCAGTTGCATGATATTTCCCTGTTGTTGTTTCATTTTCCGCTTAAGTTCTTAGCCAGAAGAAAACCGCTTGCCGCCCCGGTGCCCGCACCCGGCCAGACGGCGGCCCCGGTCAGATGCAGGTTGGTCAGGGGCGTCGATCCGTCCGCATGGCCCCGGGCGGGTCGAAACGCGAAATTTTGTGCCAGATGATGGCTGCCGCACAGCTGATCGCCGCCGACCAGATTGGGATTTTCCGCCGCGAATTCGGACGGAGAGACGACGCGCCGCCCCAGAATCTTCGCGCGGATGCCAGGGGCATAGCGGTCCAGAATATCCAGCGCCCGTTCGGCAAAGGGATCGGCGGCGGTGGCCCAATCGGTGGCCGCAATTTCGCCTTTGGCGTCGCCTGCGATGGTGCCGGGGGCCATGCGCACCTGCAGCCACAGCACTTGGCAGCCATCGGGCGCGCGGCTGGGATCCACGGCGGTCGGCTGACCGGCGACGATCACCGGCACATCCGGCAAAAGTACCGCCACCCCCAGCAGATAGGTCCGCGCCATCTGGTCCAAAGAGGGTGCCAGATGCACATAGGCAAAGGATTGCAGCTCTGGCCCCGCCGCCCAATCGGGCAGGCTGTCCAGCGCCAGATGGATCATCATGGTTCCGGGGGCATGCTGAAACGCCGCCATCTTGCGGTCAAACGCGGGCTGGACCGCGCCGGTCAGCCGCAGCAACCCGCTGGGCGACACCCCGGCAATCACCGCGCGGGTGGCGGTGATGCGGCGGCCATCGGCCAACTCAACCCCGCTGGCGCGCACCCCGTCCTGCACGATCCGCGTCACCGCGACCCCGGTTTCCACCACCCCGCCCCGTGCCCGGATGGCCGCCACCAGCGCGGTGATCATCGTATCCGCCCCGCCCTTGCCCAGAACCATGCCAAAGGCCTGCCCGGCCATCCCCTCCAGATAGGGAAACAGCGCGCCGCCCGCCACATCCGGCGCGAAATCCAGATGCATCCCCCAGGCCCCCAGCATCGCCTGCACCTGTGGGTTTTCAAAGGTTTGCGTCAGAAACGCCCGCGGGCTTTGCGCCAGAAACCGCGCCAGATCCAAGCTGCCCGCCAGCCCCTTGGCGCGAAGCATTTTAAACACGAAATATGCAATCGCATTCAACTTCATCGGCTGCGCC
>JANNBI010000066.1:0-1522 GCA_031385345.1 Paracoccaceae bacterium
ATTGCGCGCCAGAAATCCAGCGCAGTGCGGCGATCAACAACCGCCGCTGCACTTCCTCTGGCTGCGCCCACAGATCCTGTCGCGCCATGCGCACCATCCCGGCCCGCGTATCCACCGCCCGCGCCGCCGCCGCCGCCTGCATGCGTAGGGCGGACCGCGCCATGCCCAGATGGCCCGCCACGGCCGTCAGCCCCGGTGCGGTGATCCCCAGACCGCCCAGCACCGCCATCGCCCGCCGCGCCCGCACCCGCGCATAGCTGGCATCGTCATTCGTCGGATCTTCAACCCAACCGATCCCCCGCCGCCGCAAATAGTCGCGCAGATCCAGCCGCGCGACCGTCAGCAAGGGCCGCGCCCAGACCACCCCCCTGTCGCGCCAGACCTCCCGCATCCCCGACAGCCCGTCAATGCCCGCCGATCGGGCCAGCCCCATCAAAAACGTCTCGGCCTGATCATCGGCGGTGTGACCCATCACCACATGACCAATGCCACGCGCCGCCGCCCAAGCCGCGACCAGATCAAACCGCGCGCGCCGCGCCTGATCCATCAGGTTGCCGCTGTCCTTTGGTCCGTCCCAGTGGCAGATCTGATGCGCCACGCCCAGATCGGCGCACAATGCCGCCACCAGCGCCGCCTCTGCCGCCGACGCGTCGCGTAACCCGTGGTCCACCGTCACCGCCTCGACCCGCCAGCCGCGCAGCACACCCGCCCGCTGCATCAGATGCAAAAGGGCGACGGAATCCCCGCCGCCCGATACCATCACCCCGATCACCTCTGGCGCGGGATCTTCGCTGGCAAAGCTGCGCGCGGCAGCCGCCAGCAGCGCCTCGTCCAAAGCTGCCTTTACGGGCACTGTAACCCCGGCATCGCGAAACTCGCCTCGCCCGCCGCCGGACTGCCGGGAAACCGGTTGCCGACCTCGGCCAGTGTCATGCAGGCCTCGTTGACCTGCCCCAAAGCGCCCAAAGCCATTCCAAGTTTCATCAAAGCCTCCGGCGCGAACCCACCTTCGGGATTGCCCGAAAACGCCGCCAGGTAGGACCGTGCAGAGCCCGAGATATCCCCCGCCTGCGCCAAAGCGTCGCCGCCCAGCACCTGCGCTTCCTGAATCAGCGGCCCACCCGGGTAGGATTGGGCATAGGTCGCAAAGAGGTCAGCGGCGCCGCGAAAGTCACCGGAGGCGAGCACCTCCTTGGCCCGGTCAAAATCTGCCTGTTCGCTTAGCGCCAGTTCCGCGCCGCCAGTGTCACCACTGGTAGCGCCAATGTCACCTGCCACAGGCTCCACCGGGGCCGCATCGACCGACGGCGCAGCCCCGCCCAGCACCGCGATTTCCGGCAGGTTGGCGATGTCGCAACCCTCGGTCACTTCGCACAGTCGAAATTCGATGTCCCCGATTTGGTTGGTGCCATCGGTGACAACGCGGTTCACCTTCAACTCGACTTCCTCGGTTTTCGCGGTCAACCGCACCAACTCGGCCTCGATGGTATCCAGCCGCTGCAAGGCATCGCCGCCCGCAGCC
>JANNBI010000117.1:0-18345 GCA_031385345.1 Paracoccaceae bacterium
TTGTTTTTGACCGGCGGGGCCAGCCAATATGTTTTGCCCGAACACCGAGAGGCGATAAGTGCCCTGTTGTCCCATGCCCGCTTTGCCAAACTGGAAGGCGCGGGTCATTGGCTGCATGCCGAACGCCCGCGCGAGTTTGAAGAAACGGTTGAGGTCTTTCTTGGGATGTAACCCCCGAACCTTAGGCTTGCGGGGTTTTCATCCGGGCCAGAAGGTTGTCCTTCACCCAGTACTTATGCCAAAGCGCTGCCACAAGATGTAGCGCGATCAAGATGATGATCACCGGCTTCATCATCTGATGCACCTCGGCCAATTGGGCCACGCCGCCGAACCAGGCCAGCAGGCCAGTGACCGGAAACAGCACCATCAGCGCGTAAAGCGCCCAATGCGCGACATGGGCGGCGAGTTGCAACGGCTTGGCCTCGGTCGCGGGCGGGGGCGGAACGCCGCGGGTCAGACGCAGGGCCAGACGCCAGATCACCAGCGCCAACACGGCCCCGCCCACCAGAATATGCGCCCAGACCATCGTGCCCATCACCGGCACCGTGCCATCTTCAACCGAGCGCCAAGCCGTGCCCATCGCATCGGCAAAAATCAGTTGGAAAATGATCATCAGGCCGATGCCCCAATGCAGCAGGATTTGGGGTCCTGAATACCCTTTTGGTGACGCCATAATGTGCCTCATTCAAATAAGCTGTTTAGGTTAAACGCAGTCGTGGTCCGGTTCCGTCGCCGGACCGGGGAAAATTCGAAAAAAAGAAGCCTTGTAAAAGAAAAGACGCCCCGAAGGGCGCCTTTTGGGGGGCGACGGTCAAAATCAGACCTTCAGACTGGTGCCAAGCTGGCCCGCCGATTGTTCGGCCCGGTCCAGCAGGCGTTGCAGCATGGCGGCGCGGGCGAAATCGGGATCGGGCGGGTTTTCGCCCCGGATCGCCCCGATGAACCGCTGATAGACATTGGCCAGAACCGGCGCTTCGACATCGTGCCAGATGGCTTTTTGCACGTCGTCGCCGTTGCACAGACGCAGGCGGCTGACATCCTTTTCCCACTGCACCTCTAGACCGCCCTTGTCGCCGTACAGGCGCAGACGCAGGTCGTTCAGATGGCCGGTGGCGAAACGGGTGGCCGAAACCGTGCCAAGCGCGCCGTTTTCCAGCACCAGTTGCATGGTGCAGCTGTCATTGGCGTCGAGGGGATATTCGCCCACCTGATCATCGGGGGCCTTGTGGAAGGTCGCCAGACGGCAGGAGACTTCATCCGCCTCCAGTCCCGCAACAAACAACGCGAAATCAAGGATGTGGATGCCGACATCGCCCAACACGCCCTTGGATCCGTGTTTGGTTGACAGCCGCCACAGCCATTGCGGTTCGCGGTCCCAATGGCCCCAGGCGGGCTGGGTCAGCCAGGATTGCAGATAGGAGGCTTCAAAATGGCGGATGGTGCCGATGGCCCCGTCGCGCACCAGTTTCGCGCCTTGCTGCAACGCAGCGACGTTGCGGTAAGACAGGTTGACCATGTTGATCACGCCCGCCGCCGCCGCAGCTGCCGCCATCTCGTCGGCATGCGCCTCGTTCGTCGCAAGCGGCTTTTCGCACAGGATATGCTTGCCGGCCTTCAGGATCGGCATGGTCGTGGCGTAATGCGCGGCGTCGGGTGTGACGTTGGTCACGGCGTCAAATTCGCCCCAGGCCAGCGCCTCATCAAGGCTGGCAAAGCCGTTGGCAATGCCGTGCCGGTCACAAAAAGCGCGCAGCTGTTCGGGGCGGGTGTCCACACCGCCAACCAGCGTAACCCCTTCGATTTCCTTGAATTTGTCGGCATGGTTCGTCGCCATGCCGCCGGTGCCAAGGATCAGGATGCGGACAGGTTGTACCATCAGCGCAACCCCGCTTCACCGTCGTGGTGCAGACGGGGGCCGCGTTCTGTAATCGGCTCCAACGCTTTTTGCACCGGGGTATTCGGGGCGTCATTAGGGTTCGCGATGCGCGCGGCGGGGTTGAAGGCCCAATGCACGCCGTTGGTGATGACGCGCATGACATTGGCGTCGTGATAGGTCGGATAGGTTTCGTGGCCGGGGCGGAAGTAAAAGACATTGCCCGCGCCGCGCTTGTAAGTCAGGCCCGAGCGGAACACTTCACCGCCCTGAAACCACGAGATGAACACGGTTTCGAGGGGTTCCGGCACGCCAAAGGGTTCGCCGTACATTTCTTCATACTCGATCTCGAAATGATCCGGCAGACCGGCGGCGATCGGGTGATTGCGCGAAGTGACCCAAAGACGTTCCCTCTCGCCCGCTTCGCGCCAGGACAGATTGCAGGGGGTGCCCATCAACCGCTTGAACGGCTTGGAGAAATGGGCGGAGTGCAGGAAAATGATCCCCATGCCGCCATGCACAGCTTCGCAGACACGCTCGGCAATTTTGTCATCGACGGATCCATGCGCGGCATGACCCCACCAGATCAGCACATCGGTTTCGGCCAGCTTTTCGGTGGTCATGCCATGTTCGGCATCTTGCAGGGTGACGGTCGTGGCCGTGATCCCGGCGTCGCGGTTCAAGGCGGCGGCAATCGTGCCATGCATGGTCAAAGGGTAAACCCCCGCCACAACTTTGTTTTTCTGTTCGTGAACGTTTTCGCCCCAAACGGTAACGCGGATGACCATCATTCTCTCCTTGGAAATCGGCCCCGCGCCAGCGCGGCGCGGGGTAAAATCGGTGGTATATGCGGTTAAGGCTTAACGGATCGGCAAGCCGTTGGCATCAAATTTATGCAGTTGGCCCGGCATGGGATTCAAGCCGATCGTGGACCCGAGCGCCACTTTCAGCTTACCCGGCTGGCGCACGATCATCGCCTCTTCGCCGCCCATTTCGACGAACAGGTAATTGTCCGACCCCAGATCTTCGGTATGCACAACCTCGCCGCGCCAGATGCCGGTGTCCGAGATTTCAAGATGCTCGGACCGGATGCCCAGCGTGGTGCAGCCGTGATCAGCGGCGAATTTTCCGGTCAGGAAGTTCATCTTCGGGCTGCCGATAAAACCCGCCACGAAGATGGAGTTGGGGCGTTCGTACAGTTCCGCCGGGGTGCCGACCTGTTCCAGCAAACCATCGCGCAGCACCGCGATCCGGTCGGCCAGTGTCATCGCCTCCACCTGGTCATGGGTGACGTAGATCATCGTCACATTGGACATCGAATGGTGCAGTTTGGCGATTTCCAGACGGGTCTGGACCCGCAGCGCGGCGTCAAGGTTCGACAAAGGCTCGTCGAACAGGAACACGCGAGGGTCGCGCACGATGGCGCGGCCAATGGCGACGCGCTGACGCTGGCCGCCCGACAGCTGTTTGGGCAGGCGATCCAGCAGATGTTCGATCTGCAACAGACGGGCGGCGTCGCGCACCCGTTTGTCCATTTCCTCGGGGCTGGATTTCGCCAGTTTCATCCCGAAGGCCATGTTGTCATAGACGTTCATGTGCGGGTACAGCGCGTAGGACTGGAACACCATCGCGATGCCACGCTTGGACGGGATCAGGTTGTTCACCCGGTCGTTGTCAAACAACAGATCCCCGCTGGAGATCTCCTCCAACCCGGAAATCAGGCGCAGCAGGGTGGATTTGCCGCAGCCCGAGGGGCCGACAAACACCATGAATTCGCCCTTGTTGATGGTCAGGTCGATGCCTTTGATGACATTGACGGCGCCGTAGGCCTTTTTGACGTTCTTCAGTTCGATCTTAGCCATGTGATTAACCCTTCACGCCGCCCGCGGTCAGACCCGCGACGATTTTGCGTTGGAAAACAAGGACGAGGATGACCAGTGGCACCGTCACGATGACGGAGGCTGCCATGATCGGACCCCAGGGGATCTCTTGCTGCGACGCCCCGGAGAGCAGCGCAATGGCGACCGGGGTGGTGCGTTGCACCTCGGTCTGGGTGAAGGTCAGCGCGAACAGAAATTCGTTCCAGGCGCCGATAAAGGCCAGAAGGCCGGTGGTGACCAAAGCGGGCCACATCAGGGGCATGAACACCTTGGTGATGATGATCCAAGGGGTCGCGCCGTCAACGATGGCCGCCTCTTCAATCTCGACCGGTAGGTCACGCATGAAAGTGGTCAGCACCCAGACCGTGAAGGGCAGCGTGAAGATCGTGTAGGAAATGATCAGCGCCCAAGGTGTGTTCAGCAGCCCCAGATAGCGCATTAGTTCAAACAACCCGGCCAGAACCGCGATCTGTGGGAACATCGACACGCCAAGGATGGTCATCAGCAGCAATGCCCGACCGCGAAACCGCACCCGCGCCAAGGCATAGGACGCCGTGACCGCCAGCGTCAGGGCGAACCCCACCGTGACCGAGGCGATGAAAATCGAGTTCAGGATATTGCGCGGAAAGGTTCGTCCGCCCAGCACCGACTGATAGTTCGACCAGTCCCATTTCACCGGCCAGTAATGCACCGAAAACAGCGCCGTCCCGGTCGAAAACGAGGTGACGATGGCATAGTAGAACGGAAACACCGAAAAGATCACGATCACGATCACCAGCAGATAGAAGCTGGTCGTTTTCAAAAGTTTCATGCCATCCATTATCTGCCCTCTCCGGAAAGGTTGACCTTGCCCAGCCAGACATACAGCGACACAAAGATCGCAAGCATCGCGAACAGCAGGGTCGATTGCGCCGAGCCGTAGGCGAAGTTGTTGTATTCGAACAGATTCTCCCGGCTGATGATCGACATGGTTTTGGTCGCCTTGGAGTTGGGCGTCAGCACATAGACCAGATCAAAGATGCGCAGGGCGTCCAGCATCCGGAAGATCACGGCGACCATCAGCGCGGGGCGGATCAGCGGCAGGGTGATTTTCCAGAACACCTTGATCGGGTGGATGCCGTCGATCTTGGCCGCCTCATAGATGTCACGCGGCACCATTTGCAGACCGGCCAGACATAACAGGGCCATGAAGGGCGCGGTTTTCCAGATATCCACCATCAGGACCGCGATCATTGCGGTGTCGGGGCTGGCGGTCCAGGCGATCTTTTGGTCGATCAGGCCAAGGTTCAGCATGATGTCATTCAGGATGCCGTATTGATCGTTCAGCATCCAGGCCCACATTTTGGCCGACACGATGGTCGGAATGGCCCAGGGGATCAGGATGGCGGCGCGGACAAGGCCGCGACCCTTGAACTCGGCATTCAGCACCAGCGCGATGCCCAGACCGATGATGGTTTCCAAAATAACCGAGACCACCGAAAAGCGGACCGTGTTCCAGACAGCGTTCCACCAGTCAGGATCAACCAGCGTACCCTTGTAGCGGACCGAGCCGTCCGACAGGGTTTGCACCCGGAAATAATTGTTAAAACCAATGAATTTTCCGCCGTATAGATCATCCATCGAGGTGTCGGTCAGCGAAAACCAGATCGTCCTTAGCAGCGGCCAGGCCGCAACACAGAACAACGCCACCACCATGGGTGCCAGAAACCAGAACGCGGCTTTTTGACGTTGTTGCTGAAGGCTAAGTCCCTGATCTTGCGCCCGTCCTAAGGTTGGCGAAGTCATGAAATCCCCCCTTTACCCCCCCGAAAACCGGGGTGTGAAATATGCAGAAAGGGCGGCGGTAAAGCCGCCCTTTCCAAAGGTCATCCCGGTGACGGGACGATAATCTTACCAGGCGTCGCCCTTCAGGTCGTTCAGGTCCGCTTCCAGACCGGCCAGATTTTCCGCTGCCGTGCCATTGCCCGACAGGGTTTCATGCACTGCGCTGAAGAACTTGGCCGAGACTTCGGAATACTTGCCCAAGGTCGGGGCCGAAGGCCGCGGAACGGCGTTCAGGAACACGTCCTTCCACTGCGGGATGATCGGTGCTGCCGCAGCAATGTCGGCGTCGTCATACAAGGCAACGATCGTCGGCAGGTTGGTTTCCGCGATGGCGCGCTGCTTTTGCGCCTCGGGGCCAGCCAGATACAGCGCGAGCGAAATCGCCGCTTCTTGCTTGGTCGAGTATTTCGACACGGCCACATTCCAGCCGCCCAAAGTCGCGGCCGAGGTGTCGCCAGCCTTGCCAACCGGCAGCGTGGTCACCGAGAACAGGCCCTTGACCGCGGAATCGTCGCCATTGCCCAAACCGTAAGCATAGGGCCAGTTGCGCATGAAGGCTGCATTGCCGGTCTGCCAGACGCCACGGGCTTCTTCTTCCTGATAGGCAAGGATGCCTTCCGGAGAGATCGTGCCGACCCAGCCCTTGGCAGTTTCAATCGCCTTGGCGGCCATTTCGTTGTTGATCGAAACGGTGCCGTCAGGTTCGACGATCTGACCACCGCCAAAGGATTTGACCCATTCCAATGCGTTGCAGGTCAGGCCTTCATAGGCGTTGCCCTGCCAGACGAAGCCCCAGAAATCGGCCATGCCGGCGGCACGTTCCCCATCCTGGATGGTTTTGGCGGCAACCGTCAGCTCGTCCCATGTGGTCGGCACGGCAACGCCGTACTTTTCCAGCAGATCCTTGCGGTAATACAGCGCCGGCGCGTCGGTGAAGATCGGCAAAGCAACCAGCTTGCCGCCCACGGTCTGCGATTCGATGATGGCGGGGAAGTGGGTCGGCGCCAGATCCTTGGCCGCCTCGGTCAGGTCAACAAAGCTGTCGGCCAACTGCGGTGCCCAGATAACGTCGGTCTGGAACAGGTCGATGTCGGTCGAGCCTGCGGCCAACCAAAGGCGATACTGCGCGAACTGGTCGGTGGTCGATGCGGGCATCGGCACCATGGTGACGGTGTTGCCGGTCGCGGCTTCCCAAGGGGCGACCAGAGTCTTGAAGTTTTCAACGGCATTGCCGACGGCGCCGGACACATAGAACAGCTCCTCCGCCATGACCGGCGCGCTGAAAACAGCCATAACGGCTGCGAAAGCGGCGGTGCGCATGGCGCGACCCCGATATCCAATGGACATTGGTATTCCTCCCGATTTGATTGACATGCGCTTTGAAGCGCGAACTCCCATAGAACGTCGCAGGCTGGTCCCCGACTGCGCGGGGTTTTCCGAAACGCTTTGGCTGGCATAGCGGATCGCCGTCAGTAAAGTCAACGATTCTAAGTCCAAAGCGCTTTCAATTTTCGGGCGAAGGATGCTGCAAGTGCAGAAACTCCGGTTTCTTTCAAGGTTTCAAAGCGGTTACAAAAGGGGCATCGGCAGATCGAAGGCCTGCCAGGCCGATACAACCCTGACGACAGGCCATGCCCCGGATAAAAGTTTGCACGCAGGACGTGGCACCGCAGAGGGGGATCGAACCCCTGACCTCGACATTGCGAACGACGCGCTCTCCCAACTTAGCGACTGCCCCGATCCGATGTCAAGCTTGGGCGGCAGGGGGGCTTTGTGTCAAGACGCGGCGGGGTGGGGGGAACCTGACCTTGGGATTGATTAGGGGGGCGTATGCGGCGCGGCGCGTTACCCCTTCAGATGTTCGCGCGCCAACATTGCGGCTTCTACCCGGTTGCGAAGATGCAGTTTTTGCAGGATCGAGGTCATGTAATGTTTGACGGTCTTTTCCTGCAAATCCAGCTTTGCCCCCACCTCGCGGTTTGACATGCCCTGTGCCACCAGCCGCAGAATATCCTCTTCGCGCTTGGACAGATCCGCGAGGGGGTTGGCCGGGGCGGCGGGTGTGCCGTCGCGGTGGGCGCGCAGATTGGCAAGGATCCGGCCCGCCAGACCGGGGGCGACATGGCTGCGCCCGGCGGCCACGTCGCGCAGGATGTTGACCAGCTCCTCCGCCCCCACCCCCTTCAGCACAAAGCCCTGCGCGCCCAGCCGCAGCGCCTGCATCAGATCATCCTCGGCTTCGGATGCGGTCAGCATGACCACCAGCGGCGGCTTGTCTTGCTGCATGATCGCGGCCAGCGCCGGGATGCCCCCTCCGCGCGGCATCGAGATGTCCAAAAGCACAAGATCGGGGGCCAGATCGCGCGCCATCTGGACCGCCTGCGCCCCGTCCGCCGCCTGACCGACGATGTCCATGCCGCCAAGGTCAACCAGCGTGCGCGCCACGCCCTCGCGGTAGATCGGGTGATCGTCGACCAGCAGGATGCGCAGGGGCCGGGGGGTGTCGGTTTTGGAGTTGGGGGTCATGGCCTATGCGGTCCTGTGTTCAGCGGTCTGAAGGTCAACGGTTGGGCGTTCTGCGGTCCTGTTTTCTGCATTCACGGTCCCGCCACCTCGATCGTCATGCGCAATTCGGCCCCCTTGGCGGGCAAACCGTCCGGGCCGGTGCGGGCCAGCAGGTCCAGCCGCCCGCCCAAAGCCTCCACCCGGTCCTTCAACCCGGCCAGACCCAGCCGCTGACCTTCGGTGCCCAGATTTTCAGCCGGTGCATCCCCGTCGCCTTGGGGGCTAAAGCCGGGACCGTCATCCAGCACCGACAGGTGCAGCTTGCCATCCAGATAACCGATGCGCAATTCCTGACCCTGCCCGCCGGCATGGCGCCAGGCATTGGTCAGCCCCTCCTGAACAAACCGGTAGATGCACAGGCGCAAGGCGGGCGGCAGATCGGGCAGATCGCCCGCTACCCCGGTCATGCGCACCGCGGTCCCGGTGCGGGCGGCGTGACCAGCGGCCAGCCCGTCCAGCACCTCGCCCATGTCGCGGCGGTCCAGATCCGGCACTGACAGGCCGCGCGACAGGGTGCGGATTTCGGTGATCGCCTCGGTCACGGCCGCGGCGACCTCGGCCAGATCGGCGCGCTGGCTTTCGTCGGCGGACTGGCTTTTCAGCGCATCCAGACGCAGGGCGGCAAAGGCCATCAACTGCGCCGGACCGTCGTGCAGATCCGCCCCGATCTGGCGCAATGCCCGCTCTCCCAGCGTCGCGGACCGGGCCGAGGCGTCTTGAATCTGCACCCGCAGTTCCAAATTTCGCAACGACATGTCCTTAAGCGCCACGATCTGCGCCTCGATGGTGCGGCTGCCGCGCAGGACCACCGCAAATAGCGCCGCCCCGATCACCCCCATGATGCCGATCACCCAAGCCCAGGTCAGCGCACGCGCCCGCTGAATATCGCGCTTCAGGGTTTCTGCGATCTCGTAGAACTCGACCACTGCGATCACTTCACCGGTGGTGCGGTGGCGCACCGGGGCATAGATTTCCAGCAGGGGCAGGTTCAGCGCATCCTCGGCGGCGTCTTCGGCGTCACGCGTATCCTCAAACTCGCCCGTCACCTGCCCCTCCCAGGCGGCGCGCAGATTGTCGGTCACGGCAAAGGTCTGGCCGATCAGGGCCGTGTTGGATGCATCCAGCACAAAACCGCCCTTGCGCCAGACCTTGAAGGACACGACGCGGCGGCCAAGTTCGGTCTGGCCCAGAAGTTCGGACATGTCCTTTTGCGACCGGGTAGACAGGGTTTCCTGCTGCGTCAGATCCTGGGTGATTGGGGCGACGAAGCTTTCCATGTAAAGGGCGGTGGCATTGGCGGTGTTGCGCACGACGGCCTCTTCGATGCGGTTGGCAACGACCGATCCCACCGCCAGCGCCGCCGCCAGAATGACCACACCACCCGCCACGGCGAATTGCGTGGCCAGCGTCAGACCCGACCAGACCTTTCGGATGTCGTGCGTTGCCATGTGCCATCCCCCCCTGCTGCCTGCGGCCAGCCTATCCGGGCTTGCCCGGTGCGGACAGGGGATTTGGCGGCGATCCCGACCGGGGCCTTAGCCGGCCAGATGCTTGCGAACAAAGACGGTGATCTCGGCGCTGGGGCGCGCACCGGCCAGCCGCGCCACCTCTTGGCCCTGTCGGTACAGAACCAGCGCCGGAATGCCCTGAATGCGGGCGCGGGCGGCGATCTTTGGGTGATCTTCGGTGTTCAGCTTGGCCAGCCGGACCAGCGGCGCCAAGTCGCGCGCCGCCTTGACGAATTCCGGTGCCATGCTGCGGCAAGGCCCGCACCAGGGCGCCCAGTAATCGACCAGCAGGGGCAGATCATCGCCGCGCGTGGCCTTGTCATGCGAGGCGGCGTCCAAGTCATGCACCCGGCCATCATCCAGCGCCTCACCGCAAGATTCGCATTTCGGACCAAAGGCCAGCCGGTCCCGCGCCACCCGGTTCATCTGCCCGCAAACCGCACAACACAGCTTCACCGCTTCGATCATGGTCGCCTTATCCTTTTGCCGCGTTGCAACTGGGCGGCGGGTTTAACCCAAAATCGCGAAAACTGCGCCATAGGCAACGGCCCCCGCCAATGTCGCACCGACAACTGATCTGGTCGCGGCGTAACAGGCCAAGATCGCCAGAACCCCGGCCACCAGCGGCCCCTGCCCCCAGATATCGCCCTGAACCATCGGCAGGATCGAGGCGACAAACAGCGTCGCAATCGCGGCCGGGCCGGTGGCGGCCAGAAACCATGACAAGACGCCCCCCGGCTTCAGCCCGCTCAGATCGGCGCGGGTTGGAAGAAAGCGAAAACCATAGGTGAAGGCCCCGACGATCAGCGCCAGGATCAGGATCTCGGCCCTCATGCCGCCCCCCGCCGCCCGGAACCCCAGCCCAGAACCCCGGCCAAAGCCCCCGCGATCATACCGCCCAGAATCCCCGCTGTCCCCGACCACAGCAGGGTCAACGCGACGGTGGCAACACCTGCCACGACAATGACCGGCAGTTGCGCCCGCGCCAATATCGACAGCAAAAGCGCCAGAAACAACGCGGGCAGCATGAACCCCAGCGCCGCCTCGACCACAGGGAACCCCGACAGCGCCCCGGCCCCGGCAAAAGCGCCCAAGGCGGTGCCACCCAGCCAGGCCAGATAGGCCCCCAGGCCCAAGCCACCCATGAACCGTTCCGAAAACGCCCGCCCCCGCGCCATCTGCCCCAAGGCGGCGCCAAAGACCTCATCCGTCAGACCAAAGGCCCAGATCCAGGCGAACCGGCGGCGCGCGTCCGGCCCCGCCCGTTTGATCAGCGCCGGCCCATACAGCACATGCCGGATGTTCATCGCCACCAGAGTGAACGCCGCCACCAGAACCGGCGCGCCGCTGGTGATCAGCGCCAGCGCCAGAAACTGCGATGCCCCGGCATAGATGATCAGCGACAGGCCAAAGGCCTCGGGCCCGCTCAACCCCTGCCCGGTGGCGGCCACGCCAAAGGCAAAGGAGATGGGCAAATACCCCAAGGCGATCGGCAGCGCCGCGATCAGCCCTTGAACGAAGGTTGAGGGTGAGGGATCGGTCATGCCCGCAGGGCTAAGGTCCGCAAGTCTCCGCGTCAAGCCATGCCCGATCAGGCCCTTCCCCCTACCGCCTTCAATGTGGCCCAAATATTCCCAAGGGGTTTCAGGGGGCTGGTCCCCTGAGTGTCAAAACCCACGCCACCGCCACCGGGCGGCGCGGGTGCTGCGGGGCAAGCGGTGCCACATGGTCGCGCCGCTTTGGCTACTCCGCCGCCTCCAGATAACTTTCAACCGGCGGGCAGGTGCAGGTCAGGTTGCGGTCGCCCCAGACGTTGTCGACCCGTCCCACCGGCGGCCAGTATTTATCGACCTTGAAGGCACCGGGCGGAAAGCAGGCCTGCTCACGCGAGTATTTCCGCGTCCAGTCGGCCACCAGATCGCCCACGGTATGGGGCGCGTGACGCAGGGGGCTATCTTCGGCCGAAATCTCGCCCGCCTCCACGGCGCGGATTTCCTCGCGGATGGCCAGAAGGGCGGTGATGAAACGGTCGATCTCGGCCTTGGTTTCCGATTCCGTCGGCTCTACCATAAGGGTTCCAGTGACGGGCCACGACATGGTCGGCGCGTGAAAGCCGTTGTCGATCAGACGCTTGGCGATGTCATCCACTGTCACGCCAAACTCGGCAAAGGGCCGGGTGTCCAGAATACATTCATGCGCCACCCGGCCCTTATTGCCCATGAACAGGATCGGATAGGCCCCCGCCAGCCGCGCCGCGATGTAATTGGCGTTCAGGATCGCCACGCGGGTCGCCTGGGTCAGCCCCTCACCGCCCATCATCAGGCAATAGGCCCAGGAAATCAGCAGGATCGACGCCGAGCCATAGGGGGCCGCCGACACCGGACCCTCAACGCTGGCGCTCTCCTCGCCGCCCATTTCGGAATGGCCCGGCAGATAGGGGGCCAGATGCGCCTTGACGCCGATCGGTCCCATGCCGGGGCCACCGCCGCCATGCGGGATGGCAAAGGTCTTGTGCAGGTTCAGGTGCGACACGTCCGACCCGATCTCTCCGGGTTTGACCAGCCCGACCAGCGCGTTCATGTTGGCCCCGTCCAGATAGACCTGACCGCCAAACCGATGGGTGATGGTACAGATCTCGCGCACGGTTTCTTCAAAGACGCCGTGGGTGGAGGGATAGGTGACCATGCAGGCGGCCAGGTTTTCGCCCGCCGCCGAAGCCTTATCGCGAAAATCCTCCAGATCGACATCGCCGTTCGGCATGGCCTTGACCACCACCACCTGCATCCCCACCATCTGCGCCGAGGCCGGGTTGGTGCCATGCGCCGACACCGGGATAAGGCAGATGTTGCGACGCCCCTCGCCCTTGGCGCGGTGATAGGCCTGAATGGTCAAAAGCCCGGCATATTCCCCCTGCGCGCCCGAGTTTGGCTGCATTGAAAACGCGTCATAGCCGGTGATTTCGCACAGCTTTTCGGTCAGATCCTCGATCGCCTCGCGGTAGCCAAGGGCCTGATTGGCTGGCACAAAGGGGTGCAGCGCGCCAAATTCCGGCCAGGTGATCGGCATCATTTCCGCCGCCGCGTTCAATTTCATCGTGCAGGAACCCAAGGGGATCATCGCGCGGTCCAGCGCCAGATCGCGGTCCGACAGGCGGCGCATATAGCGCATCATCTCGGATTCCGCCCGGTTCATGTGGAACACCGGATGCGTCAGATAAGCGGTTTTTCGCAGCATTTTCAGCGGAAAGCCCAGTTCGGCCTTGGCGGGCGGGGCGGCGGCAATGCCAAAGGCGCGAAGCACACGGCCCAGCACATCCTCGTTCGAGGTTTCGTCCAGTGAGATCCCGACATGGGCGGAGCCGACCTTGCGAAAGTTCAGCCCCTCGGCGCGGGCGGCGGCAAGGATTCCGGCCTGCCCCACGCCAACCTCGACCGTGATGGTGTCGAAGAAGGCTTTCTGCGGCAGGGTGGCCCCGGCATCGGTCAGCGCCTTGGCCAGACGGACGGTCAGGGAATGAACCCGCTCGGCGATGGCGCGCAGACCAAGGGGGCCGTGAAACACCGCGTAAAACCCGGCCATCACCGCCAGCAGGGCCTGCGCGGTGCAGACGTTCGACGTGGCCTTTTCGCGGCGGATATGCTGTTCGCGGGTTTGCAGGGCCAGCCGGTAAGCCTTGTTGCCGTGGCTGTCGATGGACACGCCGACAATGCGCCCCGGCATCTGGCGTTTGTGGTCATCCTTGCAGGCAAAGAACGCGGCATGCGGGCCGCCATAGCCCATCGGCACACCAAACCGCTGAGAAGAACCGACCGCAATATCGGCCCCCATGGCACCCGGTTCCTTCAACATGCACAGGGCCAGCAGATCGGTCGCCACCACCGCCACCGCGCGGGCGGCATGCAGTTTTTCGATCAGCGCGGTCAGGTCGCGGACATGACCCCAGGTGCCGGGATATTGGAAGATCGCGCCAAAGACCGCCGTGGGGTCCATCTTTTCAGGATCGCCCACCACCACCGAAATCCCCAAAGGGGCGGCGCGGGTCTGGATCACGCCAATGGTCTGCGGGTGGCAGTTTTCATCGACGAAAAACACCCGCGCCTTGGATTTGGCGACACGCTCGGCCATGGTCATCGCTTCGGCGGCGGCTGTCGCCTCGTCCAGCAGGGAGGCATTGGCGATGTCCATGCCGGTCAGATCGGCCACCATGGTCTGATAGTTCAACAGCGCCTCAAGCCGGCCTTGGGCAATTTCGGGCTGATAGGGGGTATAGGCCGTGTACCAGGCCGGATTTTCCAGAATATTGCGCTGGATGGCCGGGGGCGTGACGGTGCCATAGTAGCCCTGCCCAATCAGAGAGGTCATCACCACATTGCGCGAGGCGACCTTGCGCATCCGCGCCAGCAGGTCATGTTCGGACAAGGGCGACCAACCCAGCGGAATGGATTGCCGGATCGACGCGGGAACCGTCTGGTCGATCAATTCGTCCAGATCGGAAACCCCGACCGCGGCCAACATCGCCTCCATCTCGGCGGGCGAGGGGCCGATGTGGCGGCGGTTGGCGAAGTCATAGGGATCATAAGCGGTTGGCGTGAAGGTCATGGAAGTTTCTACCCATTTTTATGCTCTGCATAGCGTTCAACCAAAGTTAGTGAGATGTCGCCGGCGGACCCGATCAGCAGGTCGGCAAACCGAAAGATCCCAACATAGCCGTCCCGCGCAAGACCGCCGGGACCATCGCGCTGGATCACCAAAAGGTCATTTGTTTTCAGCGCCTGAACGAAATCTGCGTAGCGCTTTCCGGCAGTGGCAGCGCCGGCCATCGGATCGTGATAGCCACTGGCACCTTGGCGCCAACGGCTGTGGATGACTGCAAGTCTGCGGCCTTCCACATCAGCGGTCCAATCACCCTTTGCCCCCACAATATTCAGTCGGCGCGGCATGATTTTTACCCGATCAGCTCGTTGTATTCATCCTCGTCCATGAACTGATCCAGCACAGCCAGATCGTCCAGACGCAGCTTGAAAAACCACGCGGCCCCGGTCGGATCGATATTCACCAGACCGGGGTTGTCGACCAGTTTTTCATTCACTTCAACAATCTCACCGTCCAAGGGCGCGAGGATATCCGAGGCGGCTTTGACGCTTTCGATCACGCAGATCTCGTCGCCCTCGGCCACCACGGTTTCGACCTCTGGCAGTTCGACGAACACCACATCCCCCAGCGCGGTTGCGGCGTGTTCGGTGTTGCCGACCACCACCAGATCGCCCTCGACGCGCAGCCATTCGTGGTATTTGGTTTATTTCATGTCATGTCCTCAGCGTTTGTAGGTTGTGGGGTGGAAAGGCAGGGCGGCCACGGTCAGGGGCAGGCGTTTGCCGCGCACCTCTCCGTGCAAAGGGGTGCCGGGGGTGGCGAATTTGGCCGGGACATAGCCCATGGCGATGGGGGCCTGAACCGAGGGGCCGAACCCGCCCGAGGTGACCTCGCCCAAGGGCGTGCCATCGGGGTCAAACAGCAGGGTGCCTTCGCGCATCGGCGCGCGGCCTTCGGGGGCAAGCCCGACGCGGCGGCGTTCGGGACCATCGGCCAGTTCGTTCAGGATGCGGTCCTGTCCGGCAAATCCGCCGGCCCGTTCCCCCCCGGCGCGGCGGACCTTCTGCATGGCCCAGGTCAACCCAGCCTCCACCGGGCTGGTGGTGGTGTCGATGTCATGGCCATACAGGCATAACCCCGCCTCCAACCGCAGGCTGTCGCGCGCGCCAAGACCGATGGGGGCCACTTCGGCCATGTCCAGCAAGGACCGCGCGAAGGCCCCGGCAGCGGCGTCGGGGATCGAGATTTCAAAGCCATCCTCGCCAGTATAGCCGGACCGGCTGACCCAGATCTCGCCAAAAACCCCGACATCCATGAACCGCATCGCGGCGACCTGCGGGATCAGGAGGGCGAGCGCCGCTTCGGCCAGCGGGCCTTGCAGCGCCAAAAGCGCGCGGTCGGTCAGGAAATCGACCTGTGCCACCCCGGCCAGATGGGCGCGCAGATGGGCCACGTCGGCGGTCTTGCAGGCGGCATTGACCACGACGAACAGGTGATCGCCGCGGTTGGCGAACATCAGATCGTCCAGAATGCCGCCGGTGTCATTGGTCAGCAGGCCATAGCGTTGACGGCCCGGCGCCAGACCCAGCACATCCACCGGCATCAGCGTCTCGAACGCCAGACACAGCGCGGTCATGTCGATCTTGGGGCGCAAGATCACCTGGCCCATGTGGCTGACATCAAACAGTCCGGCGGCTTTGCGTGTATGCAGATGTTCGGCCATCACCCCGGCCGGATATTGCACCGGCATCTCATAGCCCGCGAAGGGCACCAGTTTGCCCCCCAGCGCAACATGCAGGTCATGCAGACCCAATCGCAACAGATCTTCGGCCAAGGCCGCCCCCAAATTCCGCCGATCCAAACGCAGAACGGCACCGTTCGGACAGTTCCCCTGCCCTCGGTGCCCCCTCTGTCCTTGCGCCCCCAGCGAAGGGTTGGCGCGCCTGAGATCGTTATCCCTTCGGCGGGCGCTTGCGCGCCACTCTCCAGAGTCTGTCTATCAGAGCGGTCCTTGGGCCTGAGAGTTTACCGGGGCGGTTGCTCCTTCGGCACCGGGGCAAGCCTTGCGGCAGACACCGGATTCTCCCGAACTGATGGTCGGAAACTAGACCGGATGCGTCGGATTTGGCAAGCATAAAGAATGCCGCTGTATACCGAAACCCGCCGATGGCAGCCGTAGAACCGCCCGCTAGACCCCGCGCACGACCTGCAACAGGGGCATCACATCGGCCATTTCCGGCCCGGCATCGCGCCCGGTCAGCGCGCGGCGCAGCGGGCGGAACAGATCCTTGCCCTTGCGTCCGGTGGCGGTTTTGACCGCGCCGGTCCATTCACCCCAGGTGGCGGTTGTCCAGGGCTTGGCGGGCAGCAGGGTCAGCGCCTGCGCGACGAAATCGCGGTCGGCGTCATCGACAAGCGGGTCGGCCCCGTCGCGGAACAGGTGCCACCAGCCTTCAAGATCGGCCAGAATGGTGATGTTGCCCTTGGCGACCGACCAGAACAGGTCGGCCTTGTCGGCCGGTACGCCCAACGCCGAGATGCGGTCCTGCACCATGGCAAGGGGCAGGCCCTGCACATGCTGGCGGGTCAGCGGGAACAGATCTTCGGCGTCAAACTTTGTCGGCGCGGCACCAAAGCTGCCCACGTCAAAGCCGTCGATCAGATCCTGCATCGACTGGGCCAGTTCGATCGGTTTGGACGAGCCCAACCGGGCCAGCATCGACAGCAGGGCCATAGGCTCCACACCCGCAGCGCGCAAGTCGCGCAGCGACAGGGCGCCCAGACGTTTGGACAGCTTTTCATCTTCGGTCCCGGTCAGCAGGGAATGGTGGGCGAAACTGGGGGGGGTGCCGCCCAGCGCCTTCATGATCTGGATCTGGGTGGCGGTGTTGGTCACATGATCCGCCCCGCGCACGATGAAGGTCACGCCCATGTCCACATCATCGACCGAGGAGGCAAATGTGTACAGAACCTGCCCATCGGCGCGGATCAGCACCGGGTCCGACACCGAGGCCGCGTCAATCGAGATGTCGCCCAGAATGCCGTCGGGCCACTCGATGCGTTCCAGATCCAGACGGAACCGCCAATAGCCGTCGCGCCCCTCGGCCCGCATGCGGGCTTTTTCATCGGCAGTCAGATGCAGCGAAGCGCGGTCATAGACCGGCGGTTTGTGCATGTTCAGCTGTTTCTTGCGCTTCAGGTCCAACTCGATGGGGGATTCGAAGCATTCATAGAACCGGCCATCGGCGCGCAACTGATCGGCGGCCTGACGGTAGCGGTCCATGCGTTTGGATTGCTGTTCCACCCGGTCCCAATGCAGGCCCAGCCAGTCGAGGTCTTCAAACAGCCCGTCGATGTATTCCTGCTTGGAGCGGTCCTGATCGGTGTCATCCAGCCGCAGGATGAAGGTTCCGCCGGATTTGCGGGCGATGAGGTAGTTCATCAGCGCGGTCCGAAGGTTTCCGACATGGATATAGCCGGTGGGAGAGGGGGCGAAACGGGTGGTGGTCATGAGGCGGCTCCAGAGGTTGCGCCTGACTGTCACAGGCGGGCGGAATTGTCCAGTTTAGGCCGGGTTTGTGGCGTGTTTTGGGGTCTGTCCAGATCTGGACAAAACGGAAAATCACGCGGGAACAGGGACTTGGCGTTTCGCGTTAGGGGGATATTAAGGATATCCCCGGCGCGTCAGGTTGGCCGGACCGGGTAGCGCGATTTCAGCACCTGCAGGCCCGACCGGATCAGATCGGCCAGAACCTCGGGATTTATGGCGGACAGATGTTTGACATAAACGCAGGATACCGCCGCCCGGTGCTTTCCCATGCGGGCCAAAAGCGTCTCTGACTCCGGGCCATATTTCAGGCCGTACAGCGACAGATCAGCCTTGCGCGGGGCAAAGCCGGTGGCAAAACTCGTACCGGAATGGCCGCTGTCATAGGTGTAATCATAGCTGCCAAAGCCGATCATGCCGCCGGTGTACAGGCGCGGGGCATAGCCGCTGGCCCGTCCGTAGATCGCCAGCAATTGCTGCGCCTCGGCCTGACGCTGCGGCAGGGCAAGGGCGGCGATGAAATCCTCGACCGATTGCAGTTCGACCTTGGTTTTG